>NZ_JABXEM010000147.1:0-27530 GCF_013372595.1 Myxococcus sp. AM011 | reverse complement strand
CTCGGGACCCCCAGCCGGATGCCCCCCAGGACCTGCCACCCACGGGGCCTCGCACCTCCTGAGAGAGCGGGAGAGACGCAAGGGGCCCTTGCCTGACGGGAGGGTGTTTTGAATATTGGGGACGCCGCACCGTCGTTGCAGTCGGAATTTTCGCACCTACCGCATGTGGGAGTCTTCGAGATGAAGCGTCATTCCAGGTTGTGCGGAGCCCTTCTGTCGCTGGCCGTCGCGGCGCCGTTGACCGCCGCCGCGCAGGACCGGGGCCGCACGGATGGGCCCGAGGAATCCGAGTATGGCAAGGGCGGCTATTCCGGCTCGAACAGCCAGGGCGTGTCGCTGCAGCTCGACTGGGGCGCGGCCATCAACGACAGGGAGCCTCCCGAGGACGCGCCCTCCGGCCCTCCGCTGTACGTGGGCGCCACGCTGTCCTTGTGGGGCGCGGACTGGTTCTCGCTCGACGCGAGCGCCGCGTACGTCTTCGACGGAGGCCGTTTCATCGGCATGGTGGGCCCGCGCTTCCGCACGTGGGGCTGGCCGCTGGTGTTCACCGCGGGCCTGCGGGCCGGCGCCATCGTGATTCCGGAGGCGGAGGGCCTGCGCTTCGGCATCTCCCCGCAGTTGGGCGCCGAGGTGCTGATGGGCCACCGGGACAACATCCTCCTGGGGCTCAACTACAACCCGGACATCCCCATCGGCGGTGGCGGCGTGACGCACCGGCTGGGCATGTCCATCGGTTACAGGTTCTAAGGGGAGGCTGTTCGCCATGATTGCCCAAGTGCTCGCAGCCGCCCTGACGTTGGCCGCCAGTCAGGCGCCCGTCAGCTTCTCCTCGAGTGGAGGCCCGCAGGTCGCCCTGCCTTTTCCCACGGGCACCACGCAGACCTACAACATCATCCAGTGGGACCCGAACCAGCTCCCGCGAATCTACGAGCGCTCGGACCAGCTTCCCCTCACGGACGAGGAGCTGACCAAGCTGTCCCAGGCCGGCTTCGAGCCCGCGCAGCTGGTGAAGATGATTGAGGAGCGCCGCTGCGCGTGTGACGCCAGCGCGGACGGCCTCATCAAGTTGAAGAAGGCGGGCGTGGACAAGACGGTGCTCGCGGCGGTGTCGCGCCACGGAATCGCCCCCAACCGGGAATTGGATTTGCTGGTGACGATGGACTTCACCGGTGAGAGCCGCGTCGCGCGCGAGGCGTTCCTCTACTTCTTCGTCGACGACGGGGACCTCACCCGCGTCTTCAGCGCCAACATCACGGACCTGCTCCAGCGCCGCAACCGCCACGAGACGACAGTGGACCGCAGCGACATCCTCGTCGCGCGCACGGTGCGCCGCGTGCAGTTGTCGGGGCGGGTGCCGCTGAAGACGTACGGCAAGCACAACGTGCTGGTGGTCGCCAGCGCCAGCCCCACGCTCACCCATCCCTCTCAGCTCACGCCGCAGGAGCGGGCGAAGTCGCAGAGCTACACCTTCGACTATCCCCGCGCCTCGCTCATGAGCCTGTGCCGCCTGACGGCCGGGTATCGCCGTGACGCGGTGCTCAACTACAAGTGGAACTTCGAGGGCAGCCGCTTCGAATGCGAATGGAACTAGGAGTCATACGCACCATGAAGACCCATCGCCTCATCCTGACCGCCTGCCTCGCCGCCTCGCTCGTCGCGTGCAGTGGACCGCGCGCGTACACGCGCGGCTCATACGAAGACCCGAACGAAATCGAGATGCTGTCGGACCAGTTCAACGAGAATGACCTGCAGCTCATCGCCAAGAAGATGGCGGAGTCGCTGGCCACCTCGCCGCGCTTCTCCACGCCGCGTCCCGACGGCTCGCTGCCCATCGTCCTCGTGGGCAAGCTGAAGAACAGCACGTCCGAGCACATCGACATGCGCTCGCTGGGAGACAAGATTCAAACGGCGCTCGCGCAGACGGGCCGCTTCGCCATGGTGGACCAGGCCGCGCGCCAGGACATCGCGGAGGAGTACGAGTACCAGCAGTCGGGCTACGTGGACCCGAACGCCGCGAAGGGCCCGGGCGCGCAGGTCTCCGTCGATTTCATGATGACGGGGGATTTGGCCTCCATCATCCAGGAGGTCGGCCGCGACAAGCTCGTGTACTACAAGATGACGGCGAAGCTGAGCAACGTGCGCACCGGCCTCATCGAGTGGACGGACGAGAAGCAGATCCGCAAGAAGTTCGAGAAGCGCGGCGTCAGCTGGTAGCACGCTGATGCCAGCCGCTGGCTCCACGCGAAGGCTCGACTGCTCATGACTCCTCTTCTCCGCCATCCGGCGCGCCCTCTCGGGGGCGTGCTCGCGCTGGCGAGCGTGCTGCTGCTGACGGGTTGCGCCGGTGACTACGTGGCGCGCACGCGAGGCGTCCGCGCGTCGTACCAGTCGGAAGACTATCCGGGGGCGCTCGCGCAGCTCGACGCCATGGAGAAGGAGGGCTCGGGGAAGGACGCGCTGCTCGTGCTCCTGGACAAGGGCATGCTGCTGCACTCCGCGGGCAAGTGGACGGAGAGCAACGCGGTGCTGGAGGAGGCGGAGAAGCTCAGCGCGCAGCTCGACGGAGTCTCCGTCAGCGAGGAGGCGGGGGCGCTCATCACCAACGAGCGTCAGCGCGCCTACCGCGGCGAGGACTTCGAGAAGCTGATGATCTCCGTCTTCCAGGCGCTCAACTACGCGGAGCTGGAGGACGACGAGGCGGCCATGGTGGAGGTGCGTCAGGTCAACGAGCGCCTCCAGAAGATGGTCACCGAGGAGAAGAAGCCGTACCAGCAGCTCGCGATTGCCCGCTACCTGGGCGGCGTCATCCGCGAGGACCAGCGCGACTGGGACTCGGCCTATATCGACTATGCGAAGGCGTACGAGCTGGAGCCCCGGCTGGGCTCGCTGGTGGAGCCGCTCCTGCGGCTGTCGAAGTACACCGGCCGCGATGACGTCTACGCGGCGCTGAAGGAGAAGTACCCGGAGGTGGCCCACCCGCCGCTGGCTCGCGACGAATCCCAAGTCGTGGTCGTCGTGGAAGCGGGGCTGTCGCCGGAGAAGCAGCCCGCGTCGCGCGACCATGGCAGTGGCGGCGGCAACCTCATCGAGGTGCCTGTCTACCGGGACCGGGGCAGCGCGCCGTCGGTGCGCGTGAAGCTGGGCGACCAGGACGAGCGCGCGGTGACGGTGACGTCCCTGGCGGACGTCGCGCGGCTGCACCTGGACACCCGCATCGGCGGGATGCTCGCCAAGCAGCTCGCGGGCGCGGCGGTGAAGGCGGGCCTGGCGGCGGGCCTGGGCGCGGTGACGAAGAGCGAGGAGCTGGGCATCCTGGCCTTCCTCCTGCTCAACGCTGGCAATGCCCCAGACCTGCGTTCCTGGCTTTCCTTGCCCGCGGAGTTCCAGGTGGCGCGCTTCCGGGTGTCGGCGGGGAGCCACACGGTGCGTGTGGAGGCGGGGGGCCGGGTGACGGAGCACACGGTGGACGTGAAGCCGGGCCGGGTGGGGCTGGTGGTGGTGCGGCGCTACTGAGTCGGCGGTTTTGTATTGGCCGTTTTGTTGTAGGGTGCGCGCCCCATGTCGGTCCTGGCCACGGTGGCCCTCTACTCCCTCATCGTCGTCGTCGGCGCGCTGTTGGGCGCGATGGTGGTGTTGTGGAACCAGCGGCCCACGCAGTTGGTTCGCTTCCTCGCCTTCGCCGCGGGCGTGATGCTGGGCGCGGCCTTCTTCCACATGCTGCCGGAGGCGTACGAGGGCGGAGGCTGGTGGGCCTTCGCGCTGGTGCCCGGTGGCTTCGTGTTCCTGCTGGTGCTGGAGCGCTACCTCGTCGCGCACGCGGGTGAGGACCTGCCCGGAGACCACATGTCCGGCAGCGGGCGTCCTCCCGGGCAGGCCGGGCAGGTGCTGGGGCTCACCGCGTTCCTCGGGCTTTCCACGCACACGCTGTTCGACGGCATCGCCCTGGGCTCGGCGGTGGAGGAGGGCGTGGGGTTGATGGCGCTGCTCGCCATCGTCGCTCACAAAGTGCCTTCCGCGCTGTCGCTCGCCTCCATCCTGAAGACGGAGGGGCGCTCGAAAAGCTCCATCCTCCTGCTCTCCGTGCTGTACGGGCTGATGGTGCCGGCGGGCGCGCTGCTGTACTTCGCCTTCGACGCGGTGCTGCGCTTCGAGAGCATGGCGCCCAAGGCGCTGGCCTTCTCCGCGGGCACGTTCCTGTACATCGCCGTGTCGGACTTGCTGCCGCACGTGCATCGGCACGGCAAGGACCAGCCGGGGCGCAACGTGCTGGCGCTGTTCGTGGGCCTGGCGCTGATGTTCGGGCTGGCGCGACTCATGGGGCATCCGGCGCACTGAGCCTGTCTGCTCGGGTGTCGAGCCTCGGCCGTAAGGCTTCCTCGTCACAAACGATTCTCCGTCACAAACGCCGGCGCGTCGCCCTCTCCCTCTGGGAGGGGAGCACCTGCCTGGGCTGACGGACGGGCGGGCGGTGGCCCCGACGGAGGGCCCACGCGATGAGCACACCCAGAGGCATGGTGGAGGGCCCGGGGGCAGTCTCCCCGGAGGCGGCGAACTCGCCCACGCGAGCGGGCTCGGAGTTCGAGGACGCGGTGCTCCAGGGGCTCATCCACGGGGGCGCCGCGAGTCCGGTGCCGCTCCTGGGAGACCGACTGGGCGGATTGGACGGCCGTCGGTACGAGGTGCTCGGGCTCCTGGGCGGTGGTGGCATGGGGCAGGTGTTCCGCGCGGTGGACCACGAACTGTGGCGCACGGTGGCGCTGAAGTTCCTCGCCGCGCACCGGGGGCTCGCCACGCCTTCGTTGCTGGCCGCGCTGCGCGAGGAGGCGCAGGCGATTGCGCGGCTGGACCACGAGAACATCGTCCGCATCCATGACGTATCCGCGTGGAACACCGGCGCGCTGGCGCGAGGCGAGGAGGTGCCGCTGAGTGTGCCCTTCCTGGTGATGGAGTTCCTGGAGGGCGAGTCGCTGCAGCGCCTGCTGCGCCGGGAGCGGCCCGACTTGCGTCGCACGTTGGACTTGATGACGGACGTGGCGGCGGGGCTCGCGCATGCGCATGAGCGGCGCCTGGTGCATCGCGACCTCAAGCCCGCCAATGTCTTCGTGCTCGCGGATGGCAGGGCGAAGCTGCTCGACTTTGGCCTCGCGCGCTCACCGGCCGGGCCCGCCCTGGCTCCCGAGGCCGCTCGCGCCGGGACGCCCGCGTACATGGCGCCCGAGCAATGGCGGGGCGAGCCTCCGGACGCGCGAGCCGATGTGTGGGCCGTGGGGCTGTTGCTCTACGAGCTGCTTACCGGAGAGCACCCGCTGCCTTCCGCGAAGGCGCCGGAGTTGCGTCTGCACATTCCCTCCGGACAGCCCATGCCCTCGGTGAGCCGGCGGTGTCCCGGGTTGCCGGAGGAACTCGTGCGCCTGGTGGCCTCTTCGCTGGCGAAGGACCCGGTGGAGCGTCCCGCGAATGGAGGTGAGCTGTTGGAGCGGCTGCGTGGCCTGCGGCGACTCCTGGGGCTGGATGCCACCCCGGCCTCACGTTCGAGCGTCTCCGGTCGACGGCTGGTGACGCTGGTGTCGTGTCGGCTCGCGCAGGAGCGCGGCGGCATGGAGCGCCTGGACCCGGAGGATTGCAGCGAGTTGGAGGGGGCCTTCCACCAGGGCTGCACGCGCATCATCCACGAGCACGAGGGCGCGATGACGCTCGCGGTGGGCGCGGAGGTGCTCGCGTGCTTCGGCTTCCCCGTGGCGCGCGAGGGGGATTCGGAGCGAGCGGTGCGCGCGGCGCTGCGACTGCAAGAGGTGCTGCCCGGTGAGCTGGCGGGGCTGGGGCCTCCGGGCGTGGTGGTGAAGGTGGGGCTGCACACGGACCGTGTCGCGCTGGCGGATGCGTCGCCGCTGCTGCATGGGACCGCGCCTCCCATGCAGGGTGAAGCGCCGAAGGTGGCCTCGTGGTTGGCCGCGCAGGCGGGGCCGGATGCGGTGCTTCTCACGGAGGGCACACATGCGCTGGTGCGAGGCCGCATCCGCACGCGCTCGCTGGGTGCCTGGGCTTTCGAGGGACTGTCGGGCACGTCATGGCTGGACGTGCACGAGGCGCTGGGAGAGAGGCCGGGGGCGAGCCGCTTCGACCGGGCGCTCGTCGTGGGAGCGCTGTCACCGCTGGTGGGGCGCGAGCGGGAGCTCCAGCGCCTCACGACGTGGCGGGCGGATGCGCTGGGAGGGCGCGGCGTGGGCGTCCTGTTGCGAGGGGAGGCGGGCATCGGCAAGTCGCGGCTCGTCCAGGAGCTGCATGACCGCGAGGCTCCGGGCACGAGCACCTGGGCGCGGTGTCAGTGCGGTGTGCGGGGGACGGGCAGCGCCTTCCACCCGCTCATCGACTGGCTCCAGCGCTTCCTGGGCTTCGCGCGCGACGATGCGCCCGAGCGCAAGCTGGAGCGGATGGTGGAGCGCCTGGGCGTGTTGGGCGTGGACGTGGAGCTCTCGTGTCCGCTCGCCGCGTTCCTGTCGCTGCCCGTCCCGGAGGGCTCGCCCTTCCTTCACCTGTCCGGTGAGCGGCAGCGGGCCGCGATGATGAAGGCCCTGGTGGAGTTGTTCCGCCACGAGGACGTGCGCCGTCCCGTGGTGCTGGTGGTGGAGGACTTGCACTGGGCGGACCCTTCCACCCTCCAGTTCCTCGGTGTGTTGCTGGAGCGAATGGAGGGGACGCGCCTGTGTGTATTGCTCACCGCGCGTCCGGGCTTCGAGCATGCGTGGGGGCAGAGCGCGGCGTTCCATTCGCTGGATGTGGAGCCCCTGCCTCCGGAGGCCACCGCGGCCCTGGTGCGAGAAGTCGCGGGCCAGCGCGCCCTGGCTCCGAACACGGTGGCGCGGCTGGTGTCACGGACGGACGGCGTCCCCCTCTTCGTCGAGGAGCTGACGCGCGTGGTGCTGGAGCAGGAGGCCGCGCGAGGTGACTCTGGCGAGACGCTCTCCGCCGTGCCCGCGGTGTTGCACGAGCTGCTCCTCGCGCGCCTGGACCAGCTTCCTCCTCGACAGCGCTCCCAGGTGCAGCTCGCGGCCACGCTGGGACGCGAGTTCAACTACGAGACGCTGCGCGCGGTGTCCTTCCTCCAGGAAGACGAGCTGCAGCCGGAGTTGGAGCGACTGGAACAGGCCGGGTTGCTCTTCCGCCAGGGTCAACCGCCATGCACCACGTACGCTTTCCGACACGCGCTCATTCAAGAGGCGGCCTACCAGTCGCTCTTGCGCAGCACGCGCCAGCGCTACCACGGCCGCGTCGTCCAGGTGCTCTCCGAGCAGTTCCCCGAGGTGGTGGAGGAGCAGCCGGAGATGGTGGCCCACCACGCCACGCTGGCGGGGCTGACGCGGCAGGCGATGGAGTCCTGGCGGAGCGCGGGCCAGCTCGCGGGCGCGAAGTCGGCGTTCCCGGAGGCCATCAGCCACTACACGCGAGCGCTGGGGCAGCTCGAACTCCTGCCCCCCTCCCGCGAGCGGGATGAATGCGACATGGTGTTGCGCGTGGAGCTGGGGCAGGCGCTGGTGGCCTCGAAGGGCTTCGGCACGCGCGAGGTGGAGGACGTCTTCACGCGAGCCGCCGCGCTATGTGACCCGTCGCAGTGCATTCCGACGCCGCTCTTCTGGGGGCTGTGGAACATCGCGCTGGCGCGCGGCGATGGCGAGGGCATGGACCACCTCGCGGAGCTCTTCCGCTGTCAGGGCGACGCGCATGCGGACCTGGAGACGCGCGTGGTGTTGCACGGCGCGCTCAACAGCCAGGCCTTCTGGCGGGCGGACTACACGTCCTGTCGGAGCCACGGCCTGGAGGTGAAGGCGCTGCTCGGTCGGGAGGGCGTGGCGGAGCAGCTCGCGCAGATTCGCGGCGGCAGGCTGGGGCATGCCTCCGAGCAGTGCCTGCACGCGCTGATGTACCTGGCGGTGAGCGAGCTGGTGCTGGGCCACACCGACACCGCGCTCGCGACGCAGGCTCGGGCCTTCGCGCTCGCGGAGTCCATGAGCCATCCCTACGCCATCGCCACGGTGTCCCTCTTCGGCGCGATGCTGGCGCTGGAGCGTGGAGACCCGGCGACGTTGCTGGAGGTGTCAGGGCGGGCCGTGGGCCTCTGCGTGGAGTACGGCTTCCCGTTGCCCCTGGTGGGAAGCATCTGCATGCACGGCCTCTCACTGGCCTTCCTGGGCGACGTGGAGGGCGGTGTCGCGCGCATCCACGAGGGAGTCGCGCTGATGACGAGAATGGGGGCGACGCTTCTCCAGGGCGGGTGCCTGACGACGCTCGCTCGCGCGTACCTCGCGGGAGGGCGAGTAGACGAGGGACTTGCCGCCGTGCGCGAGGCCCGGGTGCACGTGGAAGGGCGCGTGGCGCGTCACCACCTGGCGACGTTGCTGCGCGTGCAGGGACAGCTCCTGCTTCTACGAAGGGACGTCGGCGAGGCTCGCGAGTGCTTCCGACGCTCGCTCGCGGTGGCGCGTGACACGGGTGCTCGACTGCACGAGCTGGGCGCGGCCGTGGAGCTGGCGAGACTGGCGCGTCACACCGGCGAGGCGGCGGAGGCGCGGGTGCTGTTGGAGTCGCTGAAGGAAGTCTACTCCGGCAGGCAGGTGCTCGCGGATGCCTGGGCCGCGCGTGCGCTGCTGGCGGAGTGGGACTGACGCCTCACGCCGCGGAGGACATCTCGGCGGAGGGCGGGTCGCCATGGGCGAGGCCCTGCGCGACACACCGCAAGAGCTCCGACAGCTCTCCGGACTTGCGCAGGAAGACCTCACCGGGCGCGCTGGGCCGGCACTCCATGCTGCTGTGGACGATGCGCGGAATGCGACACAGCCGCTCATCCGCGCGCAGCCGCCGGCACAGCTCCAGACCGCTCATCCCCGGCATCATCACGTCGGTGAGGATGAGGTCCGGCTTCAGCGCAAGCGCGAGCGACAGGGCCATCTCGCCTTCCGGCGCGGAGGCGACGTCGCAGCCCAGTTGTTCGAGAGCCTCGGTGTAGATTTCGAGGAGGGTCGAATCATCGTCGACGAGGAGGATGAGAGGCATGCGGGTGTCTCTGGGTGAGGCGGCCGTGCCGCTGTCCACTGAGATGGGGACGGGCCGGCATGGATGTGAATTCACTCGGACACCGGCTTCGTCACGATGACGGCGGACGCCATTCCATCCGCTGGGAGGTGCGAAGGATGTCGCCAAAGGAGAGAGAAGCGCTGGAGCGGAGGATTCGCGAGCACTGCGGCCTGGGAGACGCCGCGGGCGCGGTGGAGGCAGCGGTGGAGGGCTATGGCCCGGAGATACGCAGGTTGCTGGTGACGTTGTCGAGAGAGCCGGAGCAGGCGCGAGAGGCCTTCAGCATCTTCTGCGAGAGCCTGGTGAGGGACCTGCCAGGCTTTCGGTGGGAGAGCTCGTTCAGGACGTGGGCGTACCGCGTGGCGCGCAATGTCGCGTACCGGATGTCCGCCGCCTCCTCGCCACGCAGGGACAGGGTGGCGAGCCAGGAGCTGGTCGGCCTCATGCACGTCGAGCGGTCAGGCACGGCGCCCTGGCTCCAGACGCCCGTGAAGGACCGCTTCCGAACCCTGCGCGCGAAGCTGGAGCCGGGCGAGCGCAACCTCCTGGTGCTGAGGGTGGACCGGCGGATGTCCTGGTTGGATGTCGCGCGCGAGCTCGGGGGGACCCAGTCCTCCGAGGGACTCCACAAGAAGGCGGCCGTCCTGCGTCAGCAGTTCAAGGGCCTGAAGGACCGGCTTCGCGAGCTCGCGCGAGATGAGCGTCTGATTTCCAGCGCATCGGGGTAGGTGGGGACGCCGGCCCCTGTCCGCCTGTCCGCCCAGGTGCTGCGCGAAGCGGGACGCGGGCGCACCCTGGAGAGGACTCGGCCCGGGCGGCGCATGGTGCGCGCGAGGCTCGCGGCTTGGGCGGAGGCAGTCTCATGATGCTCGCCGTGGGCGACCTGATGACCCGGGATGTCGTCACGCTGGAGGAGACCGATGACCTGGTCCGCGTGGACGACCTGCTGAAGCTCAACCACATCCGGCACCTGCCGGTGGTGCGGGAGGGACGGTTGGTGGGGCTGGTGAGTCATCGCGACTTGATTCGCGCGTTGGCGCGCCAGTTCTCGACGCGGAACCTGGACCCCATCTCCGTCGCGCGCATCATGTCGAGGGATGTGGAGATGGTGCGCTCGGACCTGCCGGTGCGCGACGCCATCTACAAGCTGCTGGACCACCGCTTCGGCTGTCTGCCCGTGGTGGACCGCGAGCGGCGCCTGGTGGGAATCGTCACCGAGGCCGACTTCATGCGGATGGCGGCGCGGCTGCTCGATTCCGTCGCGGCTCGCGCGGACGACTCGGCGGGAGTCTCCGCTCCTTGATGGGGTGGGTGCGCTCATGCACGAGGGACACTCCGGCTCTGGTATCGCCGTCTCCTCCGCGCCGGCGGACGGCTCGTCGCGACGGAACAGCGTATGGGGCTGGCTTCCTGGCGTGGTGTTGCTGGTGGCGTTCGTCGTCTTCGTGGTGCTGCGCTTCGGGGAGGCGCGCCAGTTCGCCCTGATGCTGAAGCGCGCGCGGCCGGAGTGGCTGCTGGTGGGTGCGGTGCTTCAGGTGTTCTCGTACCTCACGATGGCGGGTTGCTGGCTGGTGACGCTGCGCGCGGCGGGGGTGAAGGCTCCGTGGATGCGCACCGCGAGTCTGTCGCTGATGAAGCTCTCCTTCGACCAGCTCGTGCCCACGGCGGGTATCGGTGGCTCGGTGGTGGTGATGAAGGGGCTTCAGAAGGAAGGAGCTCCTCCTCGGGTGGCGACCGCGGCGCTGCTGGTGGACATGGTGTCCTTCTACGCGGCGCATGCCGTGGCCGTGGTCATCGCCATCCTCACCCTCTGGTTTCGTGCCCAGTTGCATGCGGCCATCCTGGGCCTGGCCACGGCCTTCGCGGCGCTCGCGTGCGCGGTGCCGTTTGGAATCCTCTGGCTGACGCGGCATGGAGGCTGGCAGCCGCCGCGCTGGGCGCGTCGCATCCCCGGGCTCACGGGGTTGCTGGAGTCCATCTCCCAGGTGCCTCCCGAGCTGGTGCGGAACAAGTGGCTGCTGCTGCGCGCGGGCGCTTTGCAGTTCGGGACCTTCTTGCTGGATGCGCTCACACTCTCGTGCATGCTCCTCGCGGTGGGGAACGCGGTGGACTTCCCGGATGTGTTCGCCGCGTTCATGCTGGCGACGCTGGTGATGACCCTGAGCATCATCCCGGGAGGCGTGGGGACGTTCGAGGCCACCGCGGTGGGGACTTTGAGCTCGCTGGGAGTGCCCGTGGAGGTGGGGCTCACGGCGGTGATGTTGCTGCGGGGGTTCACCCTGTGGTTGCCGCTGCCGCTGGGCGTGGTGTTGTTGCGAAGGATGCTCGGGGTGCGGTTGCGTGACGCGATGTCGAGCCCGGGGAGTGCGTCAGCTGGCTCGCCAGCGGTGTCACCGGAACAGCGGACCGCGTGAGGGCTGACGCGCTTTGACTTGGCTTTCGACGCGAGGGCCCTGAGGATGCGCGCGCCCGAACGGGCACCCATCCATGGAAAAACGCACTGACTGGTACGAGCACCCGGAGTACTACGAGGCCATCTTCGGCACCGACACCGTGCGGGAGGCGGATTTCCTCCAGGCGCTCAGCGCGCGTCATGGCACGGGAGGCTCGCAGTGGTTGGAGCCCGCGTGTGGCGCGGGACGGTTGGTGGCCGAGGCCGCCAGTCGCGGCATGAAGGTGGCGGGCTACGACATCTCCGAGGCCATGCTCGCGCATGCGCGCAAGCGGCTGACTCCGGCGGAGCGCCGACGGGTGAAGCTGGCTCCGTCTCGCATGGAGGAGTTCTTCGTGCCCGAGCTGGAGGGGAGGGTGGATGTCGCGCACAACCTGGTCTCCACCTTCCGGTACCTGGACAGCGAGGCGGCGGCGCTGGCGCATCTGAAGGGGACGCGGCGGCTGCTCAAGCCGAACGGCATCTATGTGCTCGGCTTCCACCTCACGGACTACTCGCGGAGTGTGCCCGAGCACGAGCGGTGGCTGGGGCGCGTGGGCAAGGACAAGGTCGTCTGCAACACGCACGAGGGCTTGCCGGACCGTCGCGCTCGACGCTCGCCCATGCGCAACCGACTGCGCATCACCGGGCCTGGGAAGGACTGGCTCATCGAGACGACGTGGTTCTTCCGCACGTACGACGCGGTGCAGGCGGGCAAGCTGTTCCGTAACGCGGGGCTGCGCGTGCTGGCCGCGTATGACTTCGACTACGACGTGAACTCACCCGTGGCACGCGGCAGTCGGCGGTTGGACCGGGTGTTCGTCCTGCAGCCAGAGCCGGGCGCGGTGGAGCAGGGGACTCCTGAGAAGACGTCGGCGCCGAAGGTCATGGCGACGAAGAAGCAGGCCTCGACGGAGAAGGTGACTTCGGTGCGGAAGGCCTCGGCGCAGAAGGCGAAGCCGGAGGCGGCACCGAAGAAGAAGCCGGCTCGCGGGAACAGCTGACTCCAGCAAGAGGCGGCCTGTCGGGCCGCCTGCGTCGGAGTGAATGGCCCAGCACCTTCGCTGGGCCAGGAATCAGGCTGCCTCGCCGGCCTTCGCGAGCACGTAGCAGAGCTCGCGCAGCGCGGCCCGTCGCATGGAGTCGATGTCCGGGAAGCCTTCGTCACGCGCGGCCTGATGGAGCGGGCTCGGCACCATCCGTCCCTGGTGTTCTTCGAAGTACCAGGCCCACAGGGCGCCCTCGGTGATGCCCGCGTCCTCCAGGCGTGGCGCGGAGAGCCCCGCCTCCGCGAGCACCTCCTCCTTGTCCTTCGCCCGTTGCACCAGTGCGCCGTACTCGCCCGTCAAACGCAGGTGGTCCGCCAGGTGGCGCAGCACGTCCGGCTCGAACAGGGTCTCCACCCAGCGGACATGCGACTCGTCGCGCAGCAGCCGAGACACATCGTCGACGTACTGCTCCGACTTCCACCGCTTGAAGGTCTCGGGAGTGAGCTGTCGCTCGTGTAGCAACGCCGCTTCCGTCGCGTGCAGTTCCTCCGCGCCCGGCTCCCGCCCCAGCCGCCGCGCCTCCTCCACCGCGAGCGCGCGCGCCATGCTCGAGCGTCGCGCCTCCTTCAATCCTCCACGCAGTCGCAGTTCATCGAGCAGCGCCTCGGAGGCCACTCCCTCCAGGGGGTTCGCCGCGTAGCGCAACGGCTGTCTGCCCGCGCGCCTTCGCGCCTCCTCCCACGCGTCCGTGTGCTGGAAGGGGAAGCGCGTCTCCTTGGGCCCGAGCCCCGCCTCCATCCGCGCTCGAATCGTGCGCAGCAGCGCCACCGCATCCGCGCGCTTCGCATCCACGCGCCCCTCGGGCAGCCAGGCCTTGAGCGCCTCCAGCTCCGCGACAGGAAGCCCCTCGCGCGCCGCCCGGTTCAACACCGTGGGCCACACGCGCTCCACGTAGAAGAGGGACTTGGCCAGTCGCTCCAGCGCCGCGCGCGTGTCCTCGCTCACCACCAGGGCATTGCGCGCCGCCGCCAGCGTGGCGCGGACATTCACCATCGCCTCGGACAGCGGCTTCCAGTGGTCCTCGGCGCTCGCGTGCGCTACCGCCACCTCGTCATCATCCTCCAGCACGCCGCGCTGGAAGTCCTCGAAGATGGCGCCGACACCCTCCATGCCGAAGGACACCAGCTCCGCGGCCCGCAGCGCGCCCATGCTCGCGGCGCCGAAGACGTGGATGCCTTCGGACAAGGCCCAGAGGATCTCCTTGTGCCACACCGCGGGCACATGCTCGAAGAAGCCGTCGATGATGCCGATGGCCGCCGGCTTCTCCATCGCGGCCCGGTAGACGTCCCCTTGCTGCACGGGCGGCAGGTACACCCCGTCCAGCTCCGCGCGAGCCTCTTCGGCTCGCAGCGTGGGGCCCGTGAAGATGAACACCTTCATGTCCCGTCCCCTCGCATCGCTCGCTGGGCGCGCGCTCCCGGCACATAGCCCGGCGCCTCATGCGTGGGCTCCAGTCCCGGCACCACCACTCGCACCACGGGCAGCCCCAGCTCCGGCTTCGTCAAATCCACCGCGACCACCTGAGTCACTCCCACCGCGAGCAGCCTCGCCAGCACCCACGCGAGGTCCTCTTCAAACGTCTCCGCATCCTGATGAGGCGCGTCCTGGAAGCGGCGCACCGGTGTCTCCTCGCGCAGCCGGGTCCGGAGCCGCTCCGCCGCGACACCTTCCCGCGCGTCCTCGTATGCCTTGCGGTGCAGGTCATCCCGAGCCCCGCTGATGCGCGTGAGCCGGCTCTGCGCCGCCTCCGTCAGCGCGCGCAGCAGCGCCACGCCGCGAGAGGGATGACAGCCCATGCCGCCCGCCACCGCGACGGGGCGCAAGGGCTCCGGCTCCCGGTCGACGATGTAGCAACTGAAGGCGGGCACCCCGACATCGCTCGTCGTCTCCCAGACCCCCACTGCCACGCCCGCGCGCTCGTAGGTCTCCAGCACCTCGCGGCAGGCGACATCATCCACGGTGCCCAGGTCCAGCCGGGTGCCGGCCTGCCGCCGCTCACCTCGGGCGTACCAGAGCGCGGTGGCGTCACGCTCCACCACCTCGCACAGTCCATGGAGCGTCGCTTCGAGGAGGTGATTCCCCGAAGCCAGTCCATTGCTGCTCATGAGGAACGCGCCACTGCCGGTGGGAAGCGGCAGCGTGAAGTCGGTGTGCACCATGTCGAACGGCACCCACAGGGGACCGTTGCCCAGCAGGTCCACGCCCTCCACCCAGAGCATGCGCCAGTTGGGATGGAACAGGCTCACCGACAGGCGCGGCAGCCCCGTCACGTCGATGACGGGCGAGCGGAAGCGCAGCTCGTTGTACGTGGCCAGCTTCAGCGGCAGCGAGATGTGCTCGGCATGGTAGCCCTCGACGGACTCCATCACCCCGGACGCCTTCGCCGCCGCGAGCGTGAGGCCCTTCCCCTGGGATACCGCCAGCGAGCGCGCATTGGGCCGCGTCACCATGACGACGGGGATTCCAATCGTGTCCAACCCCGTGACGTTCGCGATGCGGGTGATGCCCATGACGGGCATGAGCCGCTGCACGCGCTCCAGCGTCTCTTCGGGCGACATCACCCGGTGTGTTCCATGCCGGAACGGCTTGGTCGTCCCGGAGGAGGCCGCGGGGGGGGTGGAGTCGGGGGCGGCGGTGCGCATCAAGGCTGGCTGTCGGTGTTGGTGGAGGGACGTGCGGAGGGGTCCTGCTCCAGCGGCCTGAGCTGCGCGCCCGGCGTGTAGCTCAGGAGGATGCTGTTGAGGTTGAGCAGGAAGCAGGTGATGGGCTCGGCCCTGGCGTCCGGGCTCTCGTGGACGCGGCCCTCGCGCGACGCGGTGGAATCCACACGCTCGGGGATGTTGGCCACGACGGCTTCGTTGTCGAGCAGCGGCTTCAGGGCGGCGCTCAGGCTCTTGCTGTCGATGGGGATCTTCTCGGCGTTCTGCCACTGCTCCGGCTTCACCCAGTAGACGTTCCCATCGGGCGCGTAGATGAGGAGGTCCGCCTGGTCCACGGTGCATTCGGCGCGAGCCTTGATGTCCGGGAACGTGCCGTCCTTGGACCTTGGCGTGGCGACGACGAACGAGGGCTTCGTGTTGGCCGTGACGCCGGAGACCTCCACGAGGGACGGGTCAGGCTGGTAGATGGCGATGGAGCCATCTCCGGACTCGACGCCGAAGGCCATCCGGTCCGTCACGTTCTCCAGGGTTTGGGGGTTGTCCGTGGGGACGCCCCACACCGTGAGCTTGGTGGTGAAGCCCTCCAGGATGGTCACGCGGTCGGGCTTGAAGAAGAAATACGAGTACTTGCCTGCCATGCGCACCTCGGGAATGGGCCACGGGCCTGACGCCCGCGACGAGAGAAGGAGCACGTCGGTCGAGCCGTCACAGATAGCAGAGTCGCAGCGCTGACTCACACGCCTGTCGCAACGTCGCCCGCGCTTCCTCCAGGCGATGAGCGTCGTGGTGCTCCAGCGCCGCCGACAGCGGCCAGGTGAGCGCGTCGGGGAGCCGCTGCTGGTGACTGGCGAGCAGCGCGCGGGCGTGCTCCAGGGCCTCGGGCAGCCGGCCTGCCTCCAACTCCACGGCGAGCAGGGGCCATCGCGCCATCCACTGGAAGGGATACACGAGCGAGAGCGGCTGCCACAGGCGCAGCGCCTCGGTGGCGGCTTCATGTGCCAGCACGGTGTCTCCGGCTCGCGAGGCCACCCAGGCCCGGTGGGCATGCGCCGCGCCCAGGTAGTCGACCATGCCGGAGCGGGTGGCCAGCTCCAGGGTTCGCGTCGTCGTCTCGCTCGCGGCGGCCACCTGACCTCTCAGCCGCAGGATGACGGTGAGGTAGCTGAGGCACCGCGTCTGCAACGTCACGTCTCCCAGTCGCTCGGCGCCCTTGAGCGCCTGCTCCATCCAGGACTGCGCTTCATCCAGGGCGCCATGGAAGAGCAACACCATGGCGACCACGCACCGGGCTCCCGCGTGCTCCGCGTCCCCCTCTGCCTCCAACGCGGCTTCCGCGTAGGCCCGGGCGTGGGCCACGGTCTCCGTCGATGCTTGATAGCGTTCGCTGCGCAGTTGCATCTGTACCAGCGAGTTGAAGAAGCGCGCGCGTTGCAGGGGCGTGCCATGGGCCCGCATCACCGGGCGCACGCCCTCCACCAGGGCCCGCATCTCGTCGAGCTGGGCCAGCCAGTAGTGGACCGTGATTCGCTCGCCCTGCAGTTGCACCCACTCATGCCACCACGCGGCTTCCACCTGGCCGGGGGCGGAGGAGACGCTGTCGGGCATCGGGCCCAGCTCGACTTGAGCCCGGGCATAGACGCGCAGCGCTTCCTCGTTCTGATGGTGCGTCTGCAAGGACTTGCCCACCTTCCGCAGCACGTTGGCGCGATGGACACGCTGGCTTTGCTCAATCCGTGCCAGGGCCTCCAGGAAGGCCCGCCGTGCGTCGTCCTGTCGCCCGGTGAGCGCGAGCACCTCGCCCAATCCCTCCCAGACGGCGTCCAACGCCAACATGCTCGCGTCCACGTCGGACGCGTCCGCGTTCCTGTCGGACGCCGCGGCCTCGCGGATGGCGGCCTCGTAGAAGGTTATCGCGTCGCCGTTGGCGTAGGCCGCGCGCGCCGAGTCACCCGCGCGCGAGAACCACACACTGGCGCGGCCCGGCACGCCGGCGCGAGACCAGTGGTGGGCGAGCCCCGCCGCATGAGGTGTCAGTCCCGTCGACGCGCCCGCCTGGCGCAGCTCCAGCCCCTGGGCGCAGCGGTGATGCAGCACGCGGCGCGGCTCGGGGTCGATGCGCGCGTAGGCGACCTCGCGCAGCTTGTCGTGGACGAAGCGCAGGCGCCCGCCGCCGGACTCCTCCAGCACCTGCCGACGGCGCAGCTCCTCCACCGCCTCCAGGCCCGCGCTCTCCGGCAGCGCGGCGGTGGCGAGCAGCAGCTCTCCGTCCAGCTCGCGTCCCAGCACCGACGCCACCTCCGCCAGCACGCGGCCATCCGGGCCCAGGTCGGACAGCCTTCGCTCGATGAGCTCGGCGATGCTGCCCGGCAGGGGCAGGGGACGGCTGCCCGCGCTGCCGCCCGCTTCGAAGAGCCACTCACCGGAGGGCGCGCGGAAGAGCAGGCCGGCGTCGATGGCGGCGCGCAGGTACTCGGCGATGAAGAAGGGGTTGCCGCTCGTCTCGCGCACCAGCGCGTCGACGAAGGGGCCGGGCACCTCGCGCAGCGCCAGCATGCCGCGCACCATCTTCCCCGCGCTGGTGGCATCCAGCCGGCCCACCTCCACGCTCACCGCGTCCGGCGCGCCCACCACCGCGCGCAGGGCCGCCCCCATCTCATCCATCCGATACGTGCCGACGAGCAGCACGGGGCGCGACGCCAGGTGTCGCGCGTCCAGCTCCAGGAGGAAGCTCAGCGTCAGCTCATCCGCCCACTGGAGGTCATCGAGCACCAGCAACAACGGCTGCGCCTCCGCGAAGGCCCGCAGCGTCTCGCGCAGCGCCGCCAGCACGCGCGAGCGCGCCTCCGGAGCGGGCAGGGGCGGGGGCTCCGGTTGCTCGCGCTGGCCAGGGAGTTGGATCAGCGACGGCTCATACGCGGCGAGTACGCGTCCACGCGGGCCCAGCAGTCGCTCCGCTTCGGCGGCGCCTCGCTCGTTGCACCGGTCCGCCACCGCCAGCAGCAGCGGACGCAGCGGATGGAGGGGCGAGGCGTGCAGGTCCGCGCCGCCCGTGGCCACCGGGACGCACTCGCCCGCCACCACCGTCATGCGCCGCCAGCCGGCCTCCGACGCCAGCTCCAGCGCCAGGCGCGTCTTGCCCGCACCGCTTTCTCCGCCGAGGAAGACCCGACCCCCCTGGCCTCGCGCCGCCGCGTCCAGCGCCGCCGTCAGTCGCCCCAGCTCGCCTCCGCGCCCGGCCAGGTCCGGACGGTAGAGGTAGGCCGGCGTGCGGGGCATGGTGGTGGCGCCCTCCTCGCCTTCCTCCGCGCCCAGCGCCTCCAGCGCGGACGACACGTCCTCCGCGTAGCCCGGCCTGTCCTGGGGACGCTTGGCGAGCAGCCGCAGCACGAGCACCTCCAACTCGGCGGGCACCCCCTCCACGCGCAGAGATGGGGGGACCGGGGCCAGGTGCAGGTGCTGGTGGGGCAGCGGTCCCTCTCGGCCGGGGATGAAGGGCGGACGTCCCGTGAGCTGCTCGTAGAGCATGCAGCCCAGGGCGTAGAGGTCCGCGCGGGCGTCCACGTAGTCGCCCCGGAGCTGCTCCGGCGCCATGTACGTGTCGCTCCCCACCACGGCGCCGCTCACCTCCAGCGTCTCCCGACCCCGCGAGCCGCCGAACCGCGCGGCGATTCCGAAGTCCACCAGCACCGGCGTCCCATCAGGACGCAGGAAGACGTTCTCCGGCTTCAGATCTCGATGCACCAGGCCGTTGGCGTGGAGGAAGGACAGGGCCGAGCACAACCTCCGCGCCAGGGTGAGCGTTGCGTTCAACCGGGACGCAGCCAGTGGGCCGGGGGAAGTGGAAGAGGCCCCTCGGAGCGTCTGTCCGCGGAGCAATTCCATGGCGTACCAGGGCAATCCCCCCGCCACGCCCTCCGCGACGATGCGTACGACTCCAGGGTGTCTGAGGCGTCGCAACGCATGGATTTCACGACGGATGCTGGCCAGCGGCACCTCGGTGGCCGCACGCACCGTCTTGACGGCCACCGCCTCGCCGGACTCCGGATTCCACCCCCGATAGACGACTCCCATGCCTCCCTGGCCGAGCACCTCGAGCAGCTCGTAGGGACCGATTTTCGCTCCCACGCCAGGCACCTCTGGGAGTCTCGCTGGCGCGTTCATAGAGGGGTTGAGCATAGCGACACCCCCTGGCACGTCCCATCTGCGTTGCATCTGGACGCAGCTGCGTTCCACTTGGACGCGCTTTCGGGCCTCCAGAGCCCCCCTCTCATGTCAAACCCCTGAAAAGACGTGAAACGGGGTATTGGCACGAACCACGCATGGTGCTTTCGCGTGGCGTCGCGAGCAACCGGGCGCCCAGCCGTCAGCGAGTTCGGGAACGCGGAAGGAGGGGCCGCTCCTTCCGCGTTCTTCATCTCCGCTACACTGCCTCCTTCCGAAGCGGCCCTTGGCGGGTACTCTCGGATGGCACCGGACGGAGGCGAGTGGATGCACGAGGAGATGCCGCAGCTCATGAGCGCGCTGCGGGGGGCGAAGGATTTCGAGACGGCCGCGGCCACCACCCTGAAGCGCATGTTGACCGTTGCCCAGGACGCTGTTGCGTCCAGTCGGTACGCAGCCCGCGCCAGAGTGCTCCGAGGAATCGTCCACTTGCGCCCCGGTGAGGCCTATCGTCGCCTCGCCGCGCTGGATGTGGGAGCCACTGAGATTACGGATGCGAGTGTGGGGACCCCGTTCTTCACCTCGGCCACGGCGTGGCGTGCCGTCGTCGAGCACCGCTGCGCGGTGTCCATCGACGTCAACGTGGGCACGGTGCAGCCGCACGCACCGGATGCTCCCGTGACGGGCGACCCGGGACTGGCGGGCTTCCACAGCAACGAGAGCCGCCAGCGCTTCCTGGGGCGCCATGCGACGCACGTCTGTGTGCTGCCATTGCGCACGCCGGGCGGCAGCATCGAGGGGATGATCTCCCTGGAGGCCGACTGCCTGGCCGCGATGGGGCAGGAGTTCGTCTGGCGCGATGTCGGCGAGCAGCTCCAGTTGCTCGCGGACGTGGCCTCGCCGTACCTCGCGGGCCTGCCGCAGCGGCCCGTGGCCACGCCGGAAGTCGACGAGTACCTGCCCGTGGTGGGCCGCTCCATGGCGGAGCTGTTGCCCATCCTGCGCGTCTTCGCGTTGCAGGATGAAACCATCCTCATCAGCGGCGCGACGGGCGCGGGCAAGTCGCGGCTGGCGCGCTGGTGCCACGAGCGCTCCAACCGTCGCGCCAAGCCCTTCGAGACGTTGGACCTGGTGACGGTGCCCGAGGACCTCCAGATGGCGGAGCTCTTCGGCTGGAAGAAGGGCGCCTTCACCGGCGCGGTGAGGGACGCGCCCGGCAGCGTGGCGCGCGCGGATGGCGGCACGCTGTTCATCGACGAAATCGACAAGCTGTCGCTGAAGGCGCAAGCGGGCCTCCTGCACCTCCTGGAGTCGCGCAGCTACCGGCCGCTGGGCGAGGGCACCGGTGAGCGACAGGCGGACGTGCGCTTCATCATCGGCACCAACGCGGACCTGCACGCGGAGGTTCGCGCGGGCCGCTTCCGCGAGGACCTCTACTACCGCGTCAACGTGCTGCCGGTGCGCATGCCGGCCTTGCAGGAGCGCCAGGACGAGATTCCGCTCTGGGCCCAGTACATGGTGAACCGCCGCCACCGCGAGCGCTCGCCGGAAGGCAATGCGCGGGTGACGCAGGACGCGGAGCGGCTGCTCGTGGGCAGCTCGTGGCCGGGCAACCTGCGGCAGCTCGACAACATCGTCCGCCGCGCCTACACGCTGGCCATGGTGGAGCACGCCGTCTCGGGGGGAGAGCTGGTGCTCCACGAGAAGCACGTCGCGCGGGCGCTCGACTACGAGCAGGCTCCGGGGAGCAAGCCGCTTCCAGAAGCGCTGCGGGCCGCCGCGCAGGCGTTCGTCGCGGAGGCGCGCCGTCGCAACGCGCCGTTGGACCTGGACCTCGCGGATGCGTTCCGTGGCCTGGTGCTGGGCATGGCGATTCGTCAGGTGGGTCGCGACGAGGGCTTCAAGCTGCTCGGCCGCGAGAGCCTGGTGAAGAACCGCAACCACCACAAGGCGCTCAAGCGCGAGTTGGAGAAGGTGGAGGCGCTCTACAAGGCGCTCGGCGAGGAGAGCTCTCCCTTCGCGGACCTCTTGTCGGAGGACGAGGCGGCCTGAGTCCGGCCAGTGGCCCGCGGTACAATCCTCGTCGAGAGGAGCCGTTGCTAGCTTCCGGGTCCACGATGCCCGGGGGTGAACCGTGAAGCTCCTCTCGAACAGCGCCATCGTCACGGGTGGCGCGCAGGGAATCGGTCTGGCTGTCGCCTCGCGCCTCATGCGCGAGGGCACCAGCGTGCTGGTTTTCGGACGAACCGAGACGAAGGTGGCGGACGCCGCCGAGCGCCTCAACCGAGAAGCGGAGGGGCGTGCTCGCGCCCTGCCTTTCGCGGGGGACGTGTGTCGGGCGGAGGACGTTGCCCGAGCCCACGCGTTCGCCACGGCGCAGTTGGGGCTGCCCGGCATCCTGGTGAACAACGCGGGCTCGCTCTCCCTGACGCTGCTCGTGGACCTGCCCGAGGAGGAGCTGGACCGCGTGCTCGCGGTGAACCTCAAGGGGCCCTTCCTGATGATGAAGACGTTCGCCCGAGCGCTCATCGCCGAGAAGCGCGCCGGCGCGGTGGTGAACGTCTCCTCCGTTTGTCAGGAGGTGGCGACGGAGGGGTTCGCCCACTACTCCGCGTCCAAGGCGGCGCTGGCCCAGTTGTCGCGCTCAGCCGCCCTGGAGCTGGGGCGCCATGGCATCCGCGTCAACGTCGTCGCGCCGGGCGCCACCCTCACGCCCGTGGCCGCCGCCTTCATCGACGAGCCGTCGGTGCGCCGTGAGCTGCTCGCGCGCACCCCGCTGGGCCGCGCCCATGGGATGCCCGAGGACGTGGCCCGCGCCGTCGCCTTCCTGTGCTCCGAGGAGTCCTCCTGGGTGACGGGAGAGAGCCTCTTCGTGGATGGAGGCAGCCACCTGCGGGGCCTGCACAGCTACTGGGACACGCTGAATCCGCCCCGGTAGCCGCCGCCCGCCGCGGGGGCGATGCCCGTCGCGCCTCGCGCCAGCTCGTCACACACGAGCGCCTGGAGCCGGAAGGCCATGCGCGCCTCCTGGATGATTTCGCGCATCTCGTCCTCCTCCAACTCCAGCCCGTCGATGCGGGAGTGGAGCCGCACGCGGAACTCCGTCAGCTCCGCGGGCGTGGCCGCGCCGTGGAACAGGGTGCCGCGCGCGTCCTCCAGCTCGAAGGCCCGGGCGATGACGCGCGCGCGCTCCGGCGCCGCGAAGAAGTCCAGCACGCATCGCGCATAGACATGGGCCACGAGCAGGTGCGGCGCGTCCTCCGCCACCTCGCGCAGCCGCTCCGCGTGAAGGCGGGTCTCCACGCACGCGAAGGTCTCCGTGCGCGTCTCGCCGCAGAAGTAGGCCAGGTCCGCCTCGAGCGCATTGGCGCGGCGCAGCTCCGGCATCAACAACACGGGCGTCAGCGCGGTGCGCGCCACTCGCGGCAGCACGCTCTCGAACGTGGCGTAGAGCACGTGGAGCTGGCGCAGGTAGCTGACGTAGTGCTGGGCCTGGACGAACTGGCCGTAGATGCCGTCCCAGGTGTCGACGAAGAGGGCTTGGAGGAAGACGGAGCGCTCGGCCTGCTCGTGGGCCCGCGCCGTGCCTTCCGCGAGCAACACGGACAGGGGCGCTGGCGTCACGCGCGGCGCGTCCGTGGCGAGCGCCTCCGCCTCGCTCTCGTTCAAGCGCCTCACGCGCGCGGATTGCTCCGTCCGCGACACCCGCAGGGTGCCGGTGGCGCTCACTGCTTCCACCCGCCCAGCAGTGACGGCGCGGACTCGGAATCGGACGCCTCGGCGTGCCCCCGCTCCGGCTCATCCAGGTTCTGCAGTGCCTCCGCCATCGTCAGGCCAATGGCGCGCAGCACCTCCTCCTCCACCCGAATCGTCACCGGCCCCAGGGCCAGATGGATGTGACCACAGGTGCAGCGCGTCACCTCGGCGCATGGCCCCCGTGCGAGCACCCTCTTGCCGCATCCCTGACCGAGCATCTCGTGTCTCCTTGATTTTGATTTTGATTATCGAAATCAACAAGATGATGCGCGAAACCCGGACGGGAGTCAATCCCGGGAGGTCTCGGTGGGGTTACGGCGTGTCGGTGGGAGACGGTGCCGTGTCGTCGGTGGGAGGCGGAGGCGCTTCCATCTCGTCTGTAGGAGACGGTGCCGTGTCGTCGATGGGAGGCGCTTCGGTGTCGGGCCCGGCGCCGAGCGGCTGTCGTTGCGCGTCTCGGAGGCCGACGAGGACGCTGGAGCCGTTGGCGGCGGCGCGCAGCTCGCCGTAGCGTGCCTGGGCGTAGCGGTCCGCGTGGCCTTCCTGGAAGAAGAAGGACTCGGCGCCCAGGCGTGTCCTGCCGTCGCGTCGGCGGTAGCGCAGCTTGAACTCGCCGGGAGTGAGGGGCTGGTCGGGGCTGTCGATGCGCACGAAGCGGCCGACGCCGTGTTCGTCCAGGTTGAGCACGAGCAGGCCGGAGCTGGGGCCGGTGGGGCCGTCGGCGTTGAGGGCGCGGCTGACGGCGTAGTCGAGCACCATGTAGTCGCCCTGCATCAGCGAGCGCGGGTCCCTGGGGGCCAGCTCCAGCAGCACGCTCTGTCCGGTGGCGAGGACATATTCCTTCTGGGCGACGAGGCCGAGCGGAACGAGGAGCGCGAGCGCGAGTCCGAGGAAGAAGAGCTTCGAGCGCATCAGTGTGCCTCCGCCGTCGTCGTGGGGGCCGTGGGGGGACGCCGCGCGAGGGCCTGGCGGAGCGCGAGGAAGACGAGTCCGCTGCCCGCCAGCGCGATGGCCTTGGCCAGCAGGGTGAGGCCCAGGTCGTAGTAGTACCAGCCGCCCGAGGCGAGGAGGAACGCGACGGCGAGGCCGAGCAGGATGTTGCTGCGGCGGTGGAAGCCGAGCGTCAGCAGGCCCACGGCGGTGATGACGGCGGGCGTGTGAGGGGTGAGCAGGGCCGTCACGGTGAGCGCGGCGAAGACGGCCGCGCCCGCGCCGCCCGCCGGGTCCAGCTTCAGCTCCTTCATGACGTTCCACGCGGTGAAGAGGGTGATGGCGGTGAGGCCCACGGTGAGGGCCGGGAGGGGCAGGGCCGCGCGGTCGAAGAGGAAGGTGCCGACGACGTCGGGAATGCCTCGCGCGAGCAGCACCATGGGGATTCCGCTCGCGAGCGCGAAGCCGGCGGGGCCGACGAGGTCGCCTCGGGGGCCGGCCGTCAGGCGCGACTGGAAGAGGAAGAGGCCGTGCATGAGCGCGGCGCACGCGAGGATGCCCACGTCCAGGCCCACGCCGCCGAGTCCATCCCAGAGGAGGAACAGCGCCGCGCCGCCCATGTTGAGCGTGGCGAGGAAGCGCAGGATGGGGTCGGGGAAGGTGAAGAGCAGGGCCGCGCAGACGACGAAGTGGGCGATGGCGGGGATGCTCTCTTCGCGGGACAGGATGGCGATGCCGGTGGTGATGAGGCCCACTCCGGCCAGCGCGAGGGCGAGGGCGAGCTGTTCGAGGAACGCGCCCTGTCCCGAGCGTCGGAGGAAGGTGGCGCCGACGCAGAGCAGGACACCGAGGATGATGAGGGCGGCCTCTTCCTTGTAGAGGCCGGTGCAGCCGAAGAAGCTCAAGAGGAAGCCGGCGGAAATCCAGGCGCCGAAGCCCGCGAGGGCTTTGACGAACCAGGGAGTGGCGGTGCTGGTGCGCTGGTGGACTTCGAGGGTGGCGAGCGCGCGGGCCTCGGCGTGTTCGTCGAGCTGACCTTCGCGTTGGAGTCCTTGGAGGACGTCTCGGAGGGAGGGACGCAGGGACATGTCAGGACTCCTCGGAGGCGCCGGTGGCGCGGGCCTCGGCGCGCAGCCAGCCGACGGCGAGCGCGACCTGACCGATGACGACGAAGGGGAGGATGAAGAGGGTGAGCTCGTCGGCATCCATGTCGGAGATGAGGATGCGGCCGACGGCGGTGGTGACGAGCGTCATCAGGCACAGCAAGCCGAGGGTGAGCAGGAACAGCTCGCCGCGAAGGTGGCGGTGGAGTGCGTATTCGGCGGCGAAGGTCGCGAACATCAGGAGGAGGGCGACGACGGCGCCGGGGCCGACTTCGGAGGGGATGACGATGAAGGCCACCGCGGCGGCGAGGAGCGGAGCGACGGTCATCACCGCGAGCACACGAGGCATCCACCGGTCCTGGAGCCACGGAACGCGCAGGTTGGCGAAGTGTTCGTAGGTGGCCCAGGCGAAGCCGTTGAGGAGGCCAAGGCCTACCGCGAGCCAGGTGATGAGCCGGTCCGAGTCTCCGAGGACCTGTTGCTGGAAGAGGATGAGGCCGGTGTTGGCGAGGACGACGAGCAGCAGCCACAGAGGTGGGAAGCGCGACATGGCGACCCACGGGAGGATGAGGAAGGCCCAGCCGACGAACAGCTCATACGCGTCCGCGCCCGTCTGGTAGGCCTGTCCGTAGACGGCGAGCAGCGCGCCGACGAGGACGGCGGAGGCGAGCAGGCAGAACTGGCCGGCGAGTCTGTCGCCGAACTTGCGAGCGCCCAGCGCGGTGCCGGCGATGGCGGCGGCGATGAGGCCCATCTTGCCGAAGCGGTGCAGGGCGGCCCAGTTGTAGGCGAAGAAGTAGATGATGCCGGAGAGCACCAGCAGCGAGCCGAGTGCCAGGAGCGTGGACGACACGAAGCCGCGCCACGCATCGGCGGGAGGCGAGGCGGTGGACAGGTAGAGCGCGCGCTCCAGGTTGGCTGGAGGGATGACTCTGGCGTCCGTCAGCGCGCGGAGGCGCTCGGGTGTCGCATCGAGGTCGAGGAGGTCTTTCGGCACGGCCGGGCAGTCTAGCCAAGACGCGGTCGGCACGGGGGCCGCGCGGGCCGGTTGCGAGCCCAGGCGGGTTCAAGAAGGGGCGTGGTAGGTTGCCCGCGTCGCGAGCAGTCGAGGTCGGGTGGTGCCGTTCGAGAGGGAGCGGAGTCCATGTCCCAGGTCTCACCTGCCGCGCTCCGAGTCATGACTTTGTGGGTCTGCGTGGTGCTGGCCGGGTGCTCGACGACGAGCACGGGACGGCGCGCACGGACTGGCCGCTACGAGCAGACGGTGGACTCGGCGACGAACGCGTGCATGAAGAACCCCGCTTGCTACACGCAAGTGGGCGACGATGCCGTGTTGCCGTGGCTGTCGCGCGCTGCTTCGGAAGCGCGGACGGTGGTCGCGACGCTCCGGTTCCTGGAGGCGGCGGAACTCGCGCAGGTGGAGGCGGTGCTCATGGACTGTGCGAAGCAGGCAAACTTCGAGGTGAATGAGCGGATGCTGGGGGAGGGGAAGAGGCCGACGCGGGAATGGTGTGAGAAAGAGGCGCGGCGTGATGCCAGGAACAACGTGGTGACGTGGGCGATGGAAATGGGAAGCGCCAAGCACGAGGTCGCGTTGGAGTGTGCCCGGGCACGGTTGGGTGCGCGGTTCCCAGGGAACGCCAGCGTGGAACCTCGTTGCTTCCGCGACCCGAAGACGGGCGGTCTGCGGTTGCTCGACCCCGAGGAGGTGCGCCGCTGGATTGAGGACGGCTTGTTCCATCTCCTGTCGGGAACGCTCGTTCCGGACATTGTCATCCATGCTTCGGGAAATCCCCTCTCCGTGTAGAGGGTCTACGACTTCAAATTTCCGTGTGCGGATTCGAGATTGCCCGACTGGGGTCGAACTTCTGCAACGGATAGTTCTGGAAGACGACTCACGCAAGGGGAGCTGTACGATGCGGTCCTGACGCCAAGGCTGCGATCTGTCCGCGTCTCACCTGGACAAGGGATCACAAGATGAGTCCACGATACCCGCGGATATGTTTGCCGTTCCTTGTTGAAACGGAGGATGAAGAGATCGTCATCCTGCGAGACAGTGTGAGCATCACCTTTTATGTGGACCACAATCACAGCGAGATTGCGCAAGCAGTGAAGAAGTCGTTGTCCCGCTATGAAGCTGCGGTGGGGCCCGAGTCGCTTGCCAGTTACGTTGATGATGATGGTGACTGGCGGGAACTTGACGCGAAGGGGCGGGCGTTCGTTCAGGCAGAGTTCGAGGCACCGCTAGGAGCCTGTCGCGGTAATCGCAACGAGGGCTTGCCCTGCCGGGGATGAGGAGGCTCAATGTCCGGCATGAGCAAGAAGTTCCGCCCCTGGAATGTGCAGCAGGACTTCCTGCTGCCGCCCTCGC
>NZ_JABXEM010000146.1:0-27586 GCF_013372595.1 Myxococcus sp. AM011 | reverse complement strand
CAGCTGAAGACGGCGGCCAACGCGCTGGTGCTGTCGCGCTTCGAGTCGCAGGCGTTGCCCTACCTGTACCTCCTGGGGGCCCTCATCACCGCCGCCCTGACGGTGCTGCCGCGCTTCAAGCCGAACTCGCCGTTGGACTCGCCGGGCGTGCTGACGGGGCTGGGTGGGGTGGTGGCGCTGGGGCTGGCGGCGGCGCTGTCCGCGGGGCAGCGCACCCCGGCGCTGGCGCTGTACCTGTTCGCCGACACCTTCTCCACCTTCGTGTCCTTCCGGTTCTGGGCGCGCATGGCGTCGGCCTTCGACGCGCGCGAGGCCCGGCGGGCCTTCACGGCGCTCAATGGCTTCGCCATGGGCGGCGGCATCGTCGGCGGCCTGCTGGTGCAGGGACTGGCCGAGCGGCTGGGCACTCCCGCCATCGTCGTGAGTGGCGCGCTGGGCCTCCTGGCCGCGGGCGCCATCTTCCACCACCTGTATCGCGGCGTGCCTCCGCCGCCTCCGCGCGGCCGGCCGGCCCCCACGTCGTTCATGGCGTTCAGCTACCTGGCGGAGAGCCCGTACGCGCAGGTGCTCGCGGCGCTGGGCATCTCCTTCGCGGTGCTGTCGTCCTTCGTGGACTACCTGTTCCGACTGCGCCTGGAGGGCACGCTGAGCGAGGACGCGCTGACGGCGCTCTTCGGCTCCCTCCAGCTGTGGATCGGCATGTTCTGCGTCGCCTTCCAGCTGCTCCTGACGCAGCCGTTGCTGCGGCGGCTGGGGCTCTTGCGCTACGTGGCGCTGGTGCCGCTGGTGCTCGCGCCGCTCGCCGGGGCCACGCTCGTCACGCCGAGCCTGGCGCCCGTGCACCTGCTGCGGCTGGTGGAGACGGCGGTGAGCTACTCCATCCTCCCGGTGGGCATCCAGTTGCTGTACGCGGCGGTGCCGGATGACCAACGCGAGGGCCTGCGCGTCGCGGTGGACGGGCTGTTGCGAAAGAGCGGCGTGGTGGTGGCCGGCCTGCTGCTCATCGGCGCGGGGCGCGCGGCCACGGGCGCGACCATGGCGTTGGCGGTGATGGGCATGTGCCTGGGGCTCGTGCTGCTGCTGGTGCGACTCAGGCCCGCGTATGTGGCGGCCCTGGGCGAACAGGTGGGCGCGGCCGAGGACGAGGAAGTCGCCCTGGATGGCGAGGAGGAGCAGCGCCTCTTGGCGGAGGCCCTGTCCGCGCCCACGCCGGACCGGGTGCTACGCGCGGTGGACCTGATGGAGCAGGCCGAGGTGCCGCTGCGTCAGCACCTGCCCGCGCTCTTGCGCCACCCGCACGAGCGGGTGCTGGAGCGGGGCGTGGCCCTGGCGCTGGAGCTGGACGCGCGGGAGCTGGCGCCGGTGCTGGAGCGACTGGTGGAGGAGGGACCCCGCCGCCCGAGAGACCAGGCCGTCTGGGCCCTGGCGCGGCTGTCTCCGGAGCGGGCCGAGCGGCTCTTGCCGGCGCTGCTCAACCATCCGGACGTGGGGCTGCGGTGCGCGGCGATTGGCGCGCTGGTGAAGACGACGGGGAGCGCGGTCGCGCTGGCGTCGCTGCAGGAGTTGATCGCTCGCGGCGAGGGCGCGCCCGTGGTGGAGCGACGCGAGGTGGCGAAGCTCCTGGGCAGGCTCCAGGACCAGCGCTTCACGGACGCGCTGGCGCGCTACCTCGATGACGGCGACAGCACGGTGCGCCGCGTGACGCTGGCCGCGGTGGGGGAGGGTGGCTATGTGGACCTGGCCCCCCGGCTGTTGCCGTTCCTGACCTGGCGCGAGGAGCGCAAGACGGCCCGCGAGGCGCTGGTGGCGCTGGGCGACGTGGTGACTCCGCTGATGGAGGAGCACCTCAACAACAAGAAGGCGCCCCTGGCGATGCGCCTTCAACTGCCTCGCGTGCTGCGCGGCATTGGCACGCCGGCGGCGCTGGACGCGCTGTTGTTCTCCAACGTGCGGGACGATGCGTCGCTGCACTTCCGCATCGGCGCGCAGCTGTCGCGGCTCCGGGACGAGCACCCCGAACACCCCGTGGACGTGGACCGCGTGCGCGAGGCCCTGGTCCGGCGACGCGACGTGTACCGCGCGCTGGTGGGCGCCTACCGCGACGTGCGCGCGGCGCTCGGGGATGGCTCCCTGCTGACTCGCGCGGTGGGGGACCGGCTGGACCAGGCGCTCGAGCTGTCGTTCTTCCTGCTGGGGCTCCTGGACTCGTCGCAGCGCATGCGCGGCATCCACTACAACCTGGTGGGGCAGGATGCGCGGCGGCGCGCGCTGGCGCTGGAGCTGCTGGAGAACCTGCTCTCGGAAGAGGACCGCGAGCTGGTGATGGAGCAGGTGGAGGCGCACCACCGCGAGTTGCCGCTCGGAGCCTCGGGGCGGCTGTGGCGCAGGCTGGCGGCGCTGGTGCAGAGCGAGGACGTGGTGCTGCGCGCGTGCGCTCGCCACGTCGCGCGGGTGAATGGGCTGGATGTGCTGCCGCAGGAGGGTGAGTTGAGCGACCGGATTGTCCAACGGATGTTCGCCCTGGAGGGCGTGAGCGTCTTCTCGCAGAGCGACGTGGACGACATCGCCGCCATCGCCGCGGTGGCTCGCGAGGGCTCCTTCCGCGCGGGTGAGCGCATCTACGCGCAGGGCGACCCGGGTGACGCGCTCTACGTCATCGTCGAGGGCGCCATCGACGCGTTCCACGACGGCGAGCACGTGCTGCGCTTCCAGGGCAAGCAGGCCTTCGGTGAGGTGAGCCTGCTGGACGGTGCGCCGCGCCCCACGGACATGGTGGCCGCGGTGGACACCCGCGTGCTCATCATCGACCGGCGCGACTTCTTGGATTTGCTCGCGGACCGGCCCGAGCTGCTCACCGGCTTCTTCCGCGCGGTGAGCCTCCAGCTCCAGGCGCTCATCGCGCTGCCCGACTCGCGCGAGACAGGAGAGCGCCTGGAGATGACGGCGCCCCTGCCTCCGACGGCTCCGCCGCTGCCCACGGGCCCCGCGCCAGACTCCCCCGAGCCGACCGAGAAGCGCACGCGCGGCAAGGACGCCTGAGCGTCACGCGCGGATGGATTCCTCGAGCGGTCCGGGGACCCGGGGGCTCGAACCGGAGTGCGTGCCCTGTCCCTCACGGACGCGTCTGGCGTGCTCCTCTCGGAGGATGTGCGCGGACGCCACGGGGATGAGCGGGCGCACGAAGAACTTCAACGGCGCGAACGAGCCCACGAAGCGCACCAGCGCCAGCCCCGCGTAGGCCCAGGGATGCCGCTCCACCGTGGACACCGGCACGAAGACCTCCGTTGTGCGCCTGCTCCACATCTCGCCATAGCGTTGCAACACCCTCCACCGCAGGCCGGGCATTCGGGTGGTCATCCAGGTCCACGCGCGCAGGAACCAGGGAGGCCGCTGGCCGGCCAGCGGCTCCCAAGCCTGGGCGCTCTTGGCCGCGGTGAACACCATCAGCCACCACCCGCCCCACAACGAGGTGATGACGGTCAACACGGGACTGCTGAGTCCCAGACAGAAGAGGGGCGAGACGAGGAAGGCCGCCGCGGGCACGCCCACCGCGAAGAGGATCATCGCCCGGATGCGACGGTGCACCTTCTTGCGCATCCACGACACATTGAGGCGGATGTACGGCGTCATGGCGTCGTCTTCCGGCTCCACGCGCGTCAGCAGGCTCGCCTCACGCGAGATGACGTCGTGGTAGTCGCGCGACAAGGCGATGACGACCCATTGGGCAAGCTGCATCGCCGCGAACAGCGCCACCCAGAACGAGATGCCGAACACGGAGTAGCCATTGATCTTCAGGCGCGAGAGCCACCCGCCTTCACGAGGCGCCTGGGGTGTCGACTTCGAGGGCGCGGACTCGGGCTTGTCCGCCTCCAGGGGTGCGGACTCTGGCTTGTCCGCCTCCGAGGGAGCGTTGTCGGCCCGCGTGCCCCTGATCTTCTTGGGCTTCACGCTGGACGCGTCCGAGGAAGCGCTGGAGATGGCCTCGACCACGAGGGCCAGCACCGCGTCCGAGACCTCGGTGCCCGAGTCCGGGTTGTTCGCGGCGGCCTCGATGTCGCGAACCCGTTGCTCCAGGTTCAGCGCGATGCGGCCCTCCGCGTCCGTCGCGACCTCCGACGGTGCCCGTGGGTCCTTGGTTTCGTCGGACGCTCCGGCGGCCGAGGGGGCCACATCCGCCTTCTTCTCCTGGGCGGCCGGTTCGTGTTCCTCGACCGGCCTGGCCAGCGCGCCGGTGTCGGCCTCCGGGTCTTCGTCTGGGGTCGCATGCGCGTTGGCGGCCCGCTCCGAGGAGGGCTTCGCGTCGGCCTCCGGGTCTTCGTTCGGGGCCGCATGCGCGTCGGCGGCCTGCTCGGAGGGCTTCGTCTCGGCCTCCGCGTCCTGGGGCGGGGGACTGTCTTCGTCCGTTTCCTCAGGCGGCTCGGCTTGGGCCTGGGAATCTTCGTTGGTGCTGGGGGCCGCGGGGGCCTCCCGGTTCTGGCGGCGTTGCTTGCGAAGCTCGCGGGCCACCTCCCGGTCCGCCTTCCTCACCTTCTGCTCCGCCACCGCTGTCGCGACCTTCTCGAGGGCCTTCGACAGCTCAGCGGAGGCGGCTTTGTCCTGGGAGTCCTCCACCACATCGGCGGCCTGCTTCGCCGAGCCCATGCAGGTCAGCGCCAGCGCCAGCGCGACCACGGTCTGCATCAGCCCCACGCGCAGGTACTGCCGGCGCGCCACCGGGTCTCCCAGCAGGGCCCGGGCAATATGAAACGGAAGGCTCAGTCCATGGATGAACTGTCTCACCCGCCCCCGAGGAACCACCTCCGAACCCTGCTCCTGGTAGTGGGTGGCGCCCTTTTGCAGCTCTTCCCAGAAATGCTGGGCAAGTACGCGGCCGGTCTGGTGCTTTCCGCTCGCGGCGTCCTGCTGCTGCTCCCCTCGTGGTGAGGGTGGGCCCTTGGGGTCCTGTTCATCCGACACGCCAGTCACCGTATCACGTCCCGAGTTGTGCTAAACGGCGCGCTGTGAGCTCGAACCCCTGCTACCGCCCCCGTCCCTCCCGCCAGTCGCGCCTTTCCGGCGTGCTGGTTCTCGCGCTCGGCGCCCTGGCCGGCTGCGAGAAGAGCAGTCCTCCCCCTACCGCCCCCGTCGCCGAGCAGCCCGACGCCGCGCCGGCGAAGCCCGTGGTGCCCAGCGAGGTGACGTTGCTCGTCACTGGTGGCACCTTCGGTCAGCTTCAGCCCGTCGAAGGCAAGGGTGGCGCCGCCGAGTTGCTTGGTCACTGGGTGAATGACGAGAAGCACTGTCCCGGCCCCGTGAAGGATGGCCAGGCGACCTGCGCCGACTCCGGCACCCTGGCGCTCGCCACGGGTGACCACTGGAACGGGCCGGCCCTGTCGTCCTTCTTCCTGGGCGCGCCCACGGCCGAGGTCATGGGCCGCATGGGTTACGCCGCCTCCGCCATGGGCAACCATGAGCTGGCGTTCGGCAAGGAGGCCTTTCTCAAGAACCGCGCCTCCGGCGGCTTCCCGTTCCTCGCCGCCAACCTTCGCGTGAAGGACCCGGCGCTCGCGGGTGACATGTCGCTGCCCGCGTTCCAGGTGTTCGACCGTCGGGGCCTGAAGATCGGCGTCGTGGGTCTCGCCTCGGAGAAGACGGTGCGCACGGCGATGGCCGGCCGCGCCGAGGGCCTGGAAGTGACGGGCTATGAGGAGGCGCTCAACAGCGCCATCCCCGAGGCCCGCAAGGCCGGCGCCGACACCATCGTCGTCGTGGCCGACACGTGCGTCACGGAGCTGCAGCCCGTCGTCGCCAAGCACCCCGAGTGGAAGCTGGCCGTCGTCGCCGGTGGCCGCTGCCCGGAGCAGGTCTACTCGAAGGAGAACGGCGTCATCTTCGCGTCGTTGGACCGTGGCTTCGCCAAGTACCTGCGCGCCCAGATTCAGTTCGACCCGGCGAAGCCCGCTGGCGAGAAGGTCACCAACATCGAGGGCAAGCTCGTCGACGTGGCCGGTGGAACGCCGGACGCCGAGACGGCGCAGCTGGTCGCCAAGTGGAAGGCGCAGCTCGACGAGGTGCTGGGCCAGCAGATCGGCTTCACCAAGACGGGCATCACCCAGGCCTCCCCGCAGATGGCGAAGTGGATTGGCGGCGCGGTGCGCGAGTCGCTCGGCACGGACGCGGCCATCCTCAACAAGGGCGGCATCCGCGGCGATTTGCCGGCCGGCCCGGTGACGCGCGGCAGCATCTACTCGGTGATGCCGTTCGAGAACTCGCTGCTCGTCGTGAAGCTCAAGGGCGAGGACCTGGCCAAGCAGCTCGCCAACCCCAACGCGCTCGTCTCCGGCTTCACCGCCGCGGGCAAGAACAAGTTCAAGGACGCGAAGGGCAAGCCGCTGGACCCCAAGAAGGAGTACTCCGTCGCCACGGTGGAGTACCTGTACTTCGGCGGTGACGGCTTCGAGTTCGAGAAGCTCGCCCCGGAGCCCACCGAGACGGGCATGGCCTGGCAGACGCCGGTGGTGGATTGGACCAAGCAGCTCGACTCCAACGAGAAGAAGCCGCTGGAGAAGCAGCTGAAGTAACCCACGGCGGTCCGCGTGGTCTCCGAGGCGCCGGTCGGGCCCCCTTCCAGGGCTCACCGGCGCTTCGTCGTTCCGGCCGCTACTCGCCGCCCGCGGGCGACGACGCGGCGGCGGGGGAGGAGCCGCACACCGCCTCGTAGCGGGCCAGGGTGTCGTGCACCGTCTGGCGCAGCCGCTCCGGTGTGCCCTCGTAGAGCACCTCCACCGCGAGCTGCTGCGTGGCGAGCGCCTCCTGGCAGCGGCCCAACTGGAAGAGGATGGTGGAGTAGGTGTCGAGCACGCTGGCGTTGCCCGGCGCCAGGGCCACGGCACGCTGCGCCGCCGCCAGTCCCTTCTCAGGCTGCGCGGTGCGTGCGTAGAAGCGAGCCAGCCCGTTCTGCGTGCCCACGCTGTCGGGCACCAGCTCCGCGGCGCGCAGGCGGGCCGCCTCCTGCTCCTCGGTGGCGTAGCCCGCGGCGTCCAGCGCCTGGGCGAGCGCGTCCCACGCGAGGCCACTCTCGGGCCTGTTGCTCACCAGCTCCCGCGCGAAGCCGAGCTGCTGGTCCGGGTCCCCCATGGAGCGGATGCGCAGCAGCGCCACGGTGAGGTTGCCCGGGTCCTCCTTCAGCGCCTGCGCCATCTCCCACTCCGCCTTCTCCAGGCGGACTTCGGCGGGCGCGGCGCCGGGCGTCATCAGGATGAGGCGCGCGCGCACGGCGTGCACCTCCGCGGGCTCCAGCGGGCGGATGCGGATGTCGCTGGAGACGGGCACCAGTGGCGCGGTGATGCGCGGGTAGTGCACGTGACGTCCACCATGGGCATAGGCGTGGACCTGGCCGGCGATATCCTTCACGCCCCGGAAGGATGCCTCCCAGGCGCTCCTCGGCTCCTCGCCGCGCATGAGGCGCTTCTGGAAACGCTCGAAGCGCTCGGAGTGCTGGCTGATGAAGAAGTGCACCCAGAGCCACGCGGAGGCGTAGTACTGCCGCGACTCCGCGCCGCTCATCAGGCCGCGCCGGTCCCACTCCCACAGCTCGTCGAGCGTGCGCCAGCCGCTGCGTTTGACGTGGGCCAGGAACGGGTCATGGAGCGTGCCGAGGACGACCTCCTTCCGCTCCGGTCGCAGGGTGATGGTCTCCAGATAGGTGGCCAGCCCTTCGGACAACCAGCGCGGCTGTCGCACCAGGGCGAACTGCGAGAGGTAGTGCGTCAGCTCGTGCGCCTGGGTGGAGATGTCCGCCGCGTCCTCGCTGAGCGCGTAGCTGTTGCCCGCCATGACGAGCAGGGGGCCCTCGGAGGTGGTGGCGGAGAAGCCCTCGATGCCGACGTTGGTGAACTCAGACAGCTCCCGGCGGTTGCGCAGGACGATGACCTCCACCGTGCCCGGTGGGTCGAAGCTGCCGCCCCACGCCTGGAGCAATCCCTGTCGCAGCATCTCCAGCTCGCGCGCCGCGCCCTCGGCCGTCTCGGTGTCCAAGTCGGTGCGGATGCTGAAGTGGGGGCTGCGCACTTCCACCCAGGGGCGGCCGCCCTCCAGGGGACACAGCGCTCGCATGGAGCTGCATCCCGATAAACAGGCCAAGAGCCACCCCAGGAACGCCAGCCGACACGTCATACCCCTGTTTTCCCACAACCGGCGCCCGTAGGGCAGGGTGGGCGTACCGCCCTCCTGGGCTAGACTGACGTCATGGAGATGGCGGAGTTCATCGAGTCTCGGCGGCCTCGCTGGGAGAAGCTCGAGAAGCTGTTGGACCAGTCCGAGGTGCGCGGCCTGCGAGGGCTGAGCCTGGATGACGCTCGGACGCTCGGTAAGCTCTACCGCGCCGTGTCGAGCGATTTGCTTTGGGTGCGGGCCCGCAGCGGCTCGGCCGATGTCAGCGCGTATCTGAATGACCTGGTGGGGCGTGCCTATGCGCTCACCTATCCGGGGCGCCGTCCGAGGCTGGCGGATGTCTGGGGTTTCGTGGCGAGAGGCTTTCCCGCGCTCCTTCGCCGCGAGTGGAAGATGTACGTGGCCGCGGTGCTGCTCCTCCTGGCCGGCGCGGGCTTCGGCTATCTGGGGATGATGGTGGACCCGGATGCGGCGCACTACCTGGTGCCCGCCGAACACCTGGAGCTGGATCCGGTGCAGCGCGCCGCCAACGAGGCGTCCGGGGACGGCATGTCGGTGGGCCAGCAGGCGCACTTCACCTCGTTCCTCTTCACCCACAACATCCAGGTGGCATTCCTGTGCTTCGCGCTCGGCGTGACGCTGGGGCTGGGCACCGCGGTGATGCTCTTCGTCAACGGCCTGTTCCTGGGCGCGCTCGCGCACGTGTACGCGGCGAAGGGAATGGCCGGCTGGTTCTGGGCCTGGATTCTCCCGCACGGCATCCCGGAGATTACGGCCATCTGCATCGCGGGCGCGGCGGGCCTCGTCATCGCGCGCGGCCTGGTGGCGCCCAAGGGACTGCCGCGAGGGCAGGCGCTGCGCATGGAGGCGGTGACGGCGGTGAAGCTCCTCTTCGGGACGCTGGTGCTCTTCGTCCTCGCGGGCTTCATCGAGGGCACGGTGTCCCAGATTCATCCGCCCAAGCTGTCGGTGGCCTTCAAAATCACGTTCGCTCTCGTGGTGGGCAGCGGCGTCTACTCGTACCTGATGTCGGATTGGCTGCGCGGCGCGCGCTCGGGCTCGGGCTCGTCGGGCTCGGAGGACGAGCGGCTGGAGGCTCCCCGGCCAGGCTGACGGAAGCCCTCGGGCTTGGGGCGTGCTAGACGGGAGCCGTGTCCGAGCCGCTGCTCCTGCCCCTGCTTCCGCGCGAACCCGAAGTCATCATCGAGTGCCCGCGCTTCTCGTTCGTGAAGCGACGCGCGGACGGCACGGTGGACTTCGTGGCGCCCCTGCCGTGCCCGTACAACTACGGCAGCATCCCTGGGCTGATGTCCGATGATGGAGACCCGCTCGACGCGGTGGTGCTCGGGGCGCGGCTGCCTCGGGGCCAGCGCGTGCGCGTGCCCGTTGTCGGAGTGCTGGGCTTCATCGACTCGGGGCGGGGCGACCCGAAGGTGATTTGCAGCGTGGGCGAGCTGAGCGAGGCGGAGCGTCTGGGCCTGGAGTCGTTCTTCCGCGTCTACGCCTTCTTCAAACGCGGCCTGCACCTGGTGCGAGGCAACGTGACGGACACGCGCTTCACGGGCTGGCTGCCGGTGACGTCAGCGTCCTTCGCATCCTGAGCACGCGGTAGCTCAGCTCGCCGTACTGGAGTGGGCCCACCCACTCCTCTTCCTCGAAGCCCATGCGGCGCCAGAAGCGCAGCGCCGACGTGTTCGGCTCGGAGACTCCGACGCGCAGCACGTGCATGCCCTCGGAGCGCAGCCAGTCCTCGTAGCCGTGGAGCAGCGCCGCGCCGAGCCCCAGGCCGCGCACGTGGGGCGCGAGCAACATCAGTCCCAGGTAGGCCTCTCCGGGCTTTCTATGGCCCTGGATGCCTTCGAGGACTCCGACCCACTGGCCCGACGCGTCGCGCACCGCGATGAGGTGGCCCGCCTCGGGGGGCAGGCCGGGAGGACGCTCCAGGGGAAGCTGGCGTCCCTCGTCCGGACGCGCGGGGCGGCCGTAGCACAACTGGAAGAAGTCCTCGCAGCGCTCCAGGAGCGGCTGGAACCGCTCGGCTTCGGCGTCGTCGATTCGCTCGGCGGTGACGGAGACCTGGGCCTGGAAGAGGGGGCGCATGGTGCCGCCCGCTACAGCACGCCCCGGGCCTTGATGTCGAGGTAGCGGTTGACGGCCGCGAGGCTCAAGTCATCCGGTTGAACATCCAGCATCTGCACGCCGCCCTGGCTCACCCGCGCCTTGAGCACCTCGCGGTCCGAGAGCAGCTCCGAGGCGACGGCGTGCTGGAAGGCCTCCTCCGGCCCGGGCGGCGGCGTGCGCAGGAGCTTCTGCAACGCGGTGTCCTTCACCGACAGGCAGAGGGGCACGTGGCGCCGCGCGAGCCGGTGCAGCGGGGCCACCATGGTGGAGGCCTGCTCCTCGTCGAGGAAGTCCGTGAAGACACACAGCAGGCTGCGCCGGGTGAGGCGGACGTTCAGCTCCTTGAAGAGCGCCAGGTAGTCCACGTACGTCAGGCTCGGTGTCGTGGAGTAGAGCGCGTCCACCATCTTCCGGTACTGCCCTCGTCCCGCCGCTGGAGGCAGGTATGTCTTCACGCCGTCCGCGAAGACGGCCAGGCCCACGCGGTCTCCGTTGCGCACGGCGACGAAGGCCAGGAAGAGCGCGGCGTTCACCGCGTGGTCCAGCTTGGTGAGGCCGTCCACCTGCGCGGCCATGGAGCGACCCGCGTCCACGCAGATGAGGATGGACTGCGAGCGCTCCGACTCCAGCACGCGCGTCACCGGCTTGCCTCGCCGGGCCGTGGCCTTCCAGTCCACGTCACGCGCGCTGTCGCCCTGGGCATAGTCGCGCAGGCGCGCGAATTCGCTGCCCCGTCCGTCGCGGCGGAGCTGGCGCAGGCCCAGGTTCACCAGGTCCAACGCGGCGCCGGACAACAGCAGCCGGTTGGCCCCGCGCAGGTCCGGGTAGACAGAGATGGACTGCGCGGCGGGGAACACGCGCTCGTGGGACACGAGGCCCAGCGGCCCCTGGACTCGCACGTACACGTCCCCGAAGTCGAAGCGCCCGCGCTTCGCCGGCGTCACCCGGTACACCCAGCGCGTCTCGCTGTCCGCCGGAAGCTCCAGCGGGGCTTCCTCGGGCGTGGCGGTGAAGGACTCCGGCACGCCGTCCTTGAGGCGCACGCGCACCTTCCGGCCACCCCGGTGCACCACGCGCAGCTCGACCTTGTTGGGCACTCCGACGTTGAGCCGCTGCGGCAGCACGCGCCGCGCTTCCAGCTTCGCCGAGCGGGCGCTGAAGAAGTCCAGCAGCGCCAGCGCCAGGGCCAGCGCATCCAGGGCGATGACGGCGCCGCCCAGGCCGGGGAAGAAACCCGCGGCCATCATGGGCACGGCCAGCAGCGCGAGCAGCCCCCAGAGGCGCCCGGTGGGAATCACCGAGGGACCTCCACGGCCTGCACCACCTCGCGCAGCACGTCCGACGGCGTGGCGCCATCCAGCTCCGCGTCCGGCGACAATAGCAGGCGGTGCTTCAACACGGGGCCGGCGAGGAAGCGCACGTCGTCCGGCGTGACGAAGTTGCGTCCACGCAGCGCCGCCAGGGCCTTGGCCGCCAAGAGCAGGTGCACGCCCGCGCGAGGGCCCGCGCCCAGTCGGATGCGGCTGGAGGCGCGCGTCGCGGACACCAGCTTGCGGATGTAGCTGAGCACCGGCGGCTCCACGTTGACTTCGCTGAGCGCGGCGCGGGCGGCCAGCAGGCCGTCCTTCGTCACCGCGGCGCTCACTCCGGCGCGCGCCAGGTCTCCCGCGTCGAAGCCCCGGTGCACCGACGCCAGAATCGCGTCCTCTTCCTCCGGCGCGGGGTAGCCGACGTCAATCTTCAGGAGGAAGCGGTCCAACTGCGCCTCGGGCAGCGGGTACGTGCCCTCCGACTCCACCGGGTTCTGCGTGGCGAACACCGTGAAGAGGGGCGACAGCGTCAGGTTGCGGCCCTCCAGCGACACGCCGCGCTCCTGCATGGCCTCCAGCAGCGCGGACTGTGTCTTCGCCGGGGCGCGGTTGATTTCGTCCGCCAGCAGCAGGTCCGTGAAGATGGGGCCGCGCACCAGCACGAAGCCCTGCGTCTTCAAGTCGAACACGCTGGTGCCCAGGATGTCCGCTGGCATCAGGTCCGGGGTGAACTGGATGCGCTTGAAGTCGGAGCTGATGCTGCGCGCCAGCGCCTTGGCCATCAGCGTCTTGGCCACGCCGGGCACGCCCTCCAGCAGCACGTGGCCGCCGGCGATGAGGCCGCAGAGCATCAGCTCCAGCACCTCGTCCTGGCCCACGACGGCCTTGCGCACCTCGCGCAGCACGCCCTCGCGGATGGCGTGGGCTGCCTGCACGGCGGAGCCAGCGGGCACGAGGGGGGAGGCGGAGTCATTCGCGTTCATGGGGTTCCGGGAGTGCCGCGCCGGGCGGTGCCGGCGGAATGGAGTCGTTGGCGCAGCCCCGCCGCGCGAGCGGTGAGCTGCTGAAGGTCGGAGTCGTTCACCGCGCTCTCCGCGCGGGCGGCCACGTCACTCAGGCCGCGCGCCAGGTCCGCGCGTCCGCGCTCCTTCAGCGCGTCGGAGACGGCGGCGGGCGTCGCGTGCGCGGGCAGCCCCGAGTGCAGGGCGAACTCCTGGGTGAGTCCGCGCGAGACGAGCTTCGCGGCGAAGGCGTGGTGCCGTCCCTCGCGGTACAGCCGCGCCATGGCGAACAAGGCATCCGTGGCGCCCACGCGCGCGGACTCGGGAGGAGGGCGGGGCGGGCCGAAGCGCTTGAGCGCCACGGACCACAGCGCCACGCCCACGAGCAGTTGGAGCACCGCGAACTGCAGCCCGTAGCGCCGCGCGAAGTCCACCACCGAGCGCTCGTTGGTGAAGCCGTGGTGGAACTCGTCGAACTCGTAGGGGCCCGGCCCCAGCGCACGCAAGGACGAGAGCCAGAACTGCGCGTTGTCCGCGCGCGCCAGCGCCCCGTTCATCGCCAGCTCCGGCGCGCCCACCACCAGCACCCGGCCCTGGCCGTGAGGCACCACCGCCGCCACCATGCGCCCCAGCCGCTCGTCCTCGAGCAGCGGCACCGCGTTGTCCGGCAGCTCCAGGTAGGCCTGCACCTTCACCTCCACCCGCTCCACGCCCAGCGTGTACGGGGAAGGGAAGGGCGGCACCAGCGTGCGCATGGGCAGCGTGGTGTCCGCCTTGGTGAGCTTCACGCCCAACGCGTCGAGCAGCGGGTTCTCCCGCGAGCCCCAGGGCACATAGACGGCCGTGCCGCCCGCCACCACGCGCTCCAGGAGCTCCGTCACCTCGCGGTCGTCCAGGTGGCTGGCGCGAAAGGCATTGAAGCCGACGCGAGGCGCGTGCTCGTCGCCCAGGCCCGCATCGGGCTCGGCGGCGAGCTGCGTCTGCTCCAGGTCATCCTCGCGCGAGTCCTCCACCTCCACCGCCAGCAGCACCGGCGTCGAGGTGCCGTCTCCGATGATGCGCATGTCCGCCATGCGGCGTGTCACTGGCAGGCCGCTCTCCTCGGCCAGCAGGAACAGGGCGCGGGCGCCGTCTTCTTGCGCGCGGTAGGTGGACAGGGTGTCGGCGAACTCGCCGCGCTTGGCGCCCTTCACGAGCAGCGAGCCCAGCACCACGGTGAGCACCAGTCCGCCGACCACCAGCAACGGGAAGCGGTCACGCACCGGCGGCCTCCGGGGTGGTGGGTCCTGCCAGCATGGGCGCGGTGAGCGTGCGGAACTCCTGATAGCCCGACTGGCCCACCGGCGTGTTGCCGTACCAGGCGAAGTCGAAGCGCAGCGTCAGCTCGCGGAAGCGGGGCTTCCACTCCGAGCGGCCCTTGAACTGGCGCAGGTAGTCCCAGTTGGACAGCGTCACGTCGTAGAGGATGGCGCCGTCGCGGTGGAGCCGGGACAGCAGCGCCAGATACAGGCTGCGCACCGCCTCGCGGTATTCCCCACGCGCCGCGAGCTCGTCCGCGAGCTGGGCCCAGCCCTCCGGCGGACGTGACAGCGCGTGCGCCGGGTCTCCGGCGAGGGTGGCGGCATCCAGGGTGGACACCTCCAGCCCGTCGGCGCGCGCTTTCGGCTGGGACTTGCGCAGCGCGCGCACCAGCACGATGGCCAGCACCACCACCGTCAGCCCCACCAGCACCACCACCAGGGCGTTGGCCACCGCGCCGCCGCTGATGACCGGGGGCACGGTGGAGATGGGCTCCGGTGCCTCGTCGCGCTTGAAGAACTCCTTGAGCCACTCCGACAGTTTGTCGATGAATCGCCGCCACCAGCCTGGAGGCTCCGGGGGCGGAGTCTCCTCGGGGGTCTCCGCCGCCTCCTTGGGGGGCGCCACCGCGAACTCCGGCCGCGCCAGGATGTCGCGGGCCCGCGCCGAGGCGACGCGCGCGTCCGCCTGCGCTTGAGCCTCCACCGTCCCTGTCGCCTGCGCCAGCCCCCGCTCCAGCGTGGCCAGGGCCGAGGCGCAGTCCTCGTCGTCGTACGCCTGGCGCTCCACCGCGCGCACCAGGCGGTCCAGCTTGCCGCGCTCACCGGCGCTCAGGGAGCCCAGGCGCTCGAAGCGCGGGTCCTCGGAGGGCTCACCGCCCTCGCAGGACTCCGACACCTGTCCCAGCCGTTTCGCCGCCTCGCGCCCGGAGGTGACGGGGGGCCTGGGCTCCGTGTCCTCCTGTGCCCGGGCGGGAGTCCCGACGAGCAACCCGAGCGCCAGTGCCACCACGAGCACGGCCGCGCTGCGAGGGCCCAGCAGCCTGCCGGAGTCGCGCGTCGGAAGCTGCTGCACGGACGCCATCAGGTCGAGCCCCTCCTGCCGCACCCGGCCGTCCACCAGCAGCAGCGTGGCGGTGGCGGCGCGCACGGGCTCGAAGAGGGCGAACGTCGCCGCCGCGAGGAACAGGAGCCAGGGCACGTTGTCCAGCGAGGCGAAGCGCTCCGCGAAGGTCAGGTCGACGCCCACGAGCTTGCGGGCCATCATCAGCAGGAAGTTGAACGCGATGTGCAGGTTGAAGAACACCAGGACCTGCGCGCCCATGAGCAGGCGGACCATCGTCGCGGTGCCGCGCGCCGGGCCCAACAGCCGCGAGGACTGCCCGTACAGCCGCAGCACGCTCCCCTGGCCCTGCATCACCGCGGCGTAGCCCACGGCCTGCGCGGAGAACATGAGGAAGCCGATGCCCAGGGTCAGCGTCAGGACCAGCCCGTTGAAGCAGAAGAGGTAGCCCACCGCGACGAGGAGCGAGGGCAGACGCCCCAGCGCGGCCTTCAGCGAATCCCACGTGGAGGGCTCGCCCTGGCCCTCCAGGAGCCGCGCCTGGACGTGGTGACACGCGGCGCCCTGGCACACGCCCCGGACGAACCAGGCCAGGGTGAGCGCCAGCGTCGGCAGGGCCAGCGAGCGCCCCATGCGCATCGCCTCGGCCAGGTACAGCATGGCGGCGATGACGGCCGCGCCGCCGGGCAGCGTGAGGGCCCAGACGCCCGTGCTCCGGGCGCACAGGCGCAGCGCCGCGTCCATCAGCGCGACGGCGTTGCGGGGGCGCAGCTCGAGCGCGGAGACGGCCATGGGCTAGCTCGCCACCAGCGAAGCGACCAGATAGAAGCCGCCCCAGACGAGGAACAGGCCCACCACCGCCAGCAGCCCGTTGGCCACCGTCCACTCGCGCCGCTCACCCGGGCCCTCCAGCGCCTTGAGGCGCTGGCCCAGACAACTCGCGCAGCGGTTGATGCCCTCGAACTGCGTGGTGCATTCCCGGCAGATGACCCGCCGGCACTCCACGCAGATGCCGAGACCGGCGCGCTCCGGGTGGTAGTGGCAGCGGCCCGAGCCCTGAATCATGCCGCCACCTTACGCAAACCCGGGCCCGCTGTACCACCCCCGCGCGCTGTCTCGGAGCTCGCCTTAGAGCTCGTCCAGGAACTCGTCGTTGTAGGTGTAGCGGGAGAGCCGCTTGACGAGCGCTTCCATGGCCTCCACGGGCTTCACCGCGTGGAGCATCTGCCGCAGCTTCTTCACCTTCTCGTACTCGCGCAGGGTGAAGAGCTTCTCCTCCTTGCGGGTGCCGGACTGGGCGATGTTCACCGCCGGGAAGACGCGCTTCTCCGCGAGCAGGCGGTCAAGCGTGACTTCGGAGTTACCGGTGCCCTTGAACTCCTCGAAGATGACCTCGTCCATGCGGCTGCCGGTGTCGATGAGCGCCGTGCCGATGATGGTCAGCGAGCCCGCCTCTTCCGTGGCGCGCGCGGCGCCGAAGATGCGCTTGGGGCGCTCCAGCGCACGGCTGTCCACGCCTCCGGACATGGTGCGGCCGGAGTTGTCGATCTCCTTGTTGTAGGCGCGCGCCAGACGCGTAATCGAGTCCAGGAGGATGACCACGTCCTTCCCGTTCTCCACCAGCCGACGGGCGCGCTCCAGCGCCAGCTCCGCCACCTTGAGGTGGTCCGCGGTGGGCCGGTCCGAACTGGAGGCGACGACCTCCGCCTTGATGCTGCGGCGCATGTCCGTCACTTCCTCGGGCCGCTCGTCGATGAGCAGCACCATGACGTGCGCCTCCGGGTGATTGGAGATGACGGCCTGGGCGATGCGCTGGAGCATGATCGTCTTGCCCGTCTTCGGCGGGGCGACGATGAGCGCGCGCTGGCCCTTGCCGATGGGCGACACCAGGTCCAACACCCGCGTCACCATCTCCTTGTGGCCGCACTCCAGCTTGAGCCGCTCGGTGGGGTCCACCGACGTCAGGTCCGCGAAGTGCGGCAGCCGGGGAGCGCCTTCCAGCGGGCGGCCATCCACCGTGTCGACCTTCTGGATGATGCCCTTGTGGCCGCGCATCTGCGCGAAGGCCGTCAGGTACTGGCCCTGTCGCAGCCGCAGCTTCTGCACCAGGTTCTTGGGCAGCTCCGGGTCGTCCGGCGCCGCCAGGAGGTTTCGCTTCACCTGCCGCAGGAACGCGTTGGGGCCCTTGGCCTCCGTGTCCAGCACGCCCTCCACGGGCGACAGGTTGGACTGCTGCGCCGCCTGGGCCTGCTGACCGCCGTGGCGCGGCTCGCGCGGGTGCTGCTGGCCGCCACCGTGGCCCCCTTGCTGCGGTCCCTGCTGGGGCTGCTGCGGTCCCGGCTGCTGTTGCTGCTGGGCCTGGCGCTGCTTGTGCTGCTCCAGCTCCTGCGGCGTCAGGAAGACCTGGACCTGCTGCCCGTCCGGGCCCGGCTGCATCCGGTACGCCTGACCCTCCGGCGTGAAGAGCACCTGCGCGCCACGACGACGACGGCGCCGACGACGGCGGCGTCCACCGGGCTGACCGGGTTGTCCGCCGGGACCACCGCTGGCCGAGGCGCCACCGCCTCCGCCATCACCCTCGTCTCCACCCTCGTCGTCGCCGTCATCGCCGCCATCATCGTCCGCTTCAGGAGGAGGGACGGGGCGGGCAACCGCTGGCGGCGGCGGGGTATCACGTGGGTCGCGGTTATCGGAGTTTTCGCTCATGAGGTTTCCAGACCGTGTGCGCCCCACACGGGCCATCCCGAGGGGAGGGCGGGGGGACGCAGGGTGACTCAGGCTGTGGGACAGGGAGCCGGGCGCGGGGCCCTGAGACACGGAAGGCCGAACCGCCGGTCCCTGGAGCACCCTGGCGGCCCGAAGGCCGACCAGCGTGCATGAGGAACACTAACAGAGGACGCCCGGCGCGCTCCCGTTTTTTCGTGGGGTGTTGGCGGGCGGACCTCCTTCCCGCCAACACGTCCTCAGCGAACGGTGAGGGTGAAGGGAATCATCGCCTTCATCCCCGGGCGCAAGAGCTCCAGGTTCACCCCCGCCTCGCGCGCGAACTGGCTCAGCGCGGCCGGGAAGGGCTCGGCGGGCGCCGGGAGCAGGGCGAGCGCCGCTCGCACGCCCGGCTCCCCGCCCAGGCCGGAGAAGAAGCCGCGCGCCTCGCCCATCAGCACCAGGTCCAGCTCCTCGGAAGGCGCCACGCCCGCGCGTTTGCGAGCGGACTCCACCGCGTCATGCAGGCCCCCGAGCCGGTCCACCAGGCCCCGGGCGAGCGCGTCCGTGCCGCTCCACACGCGGCCCCGGGCAATCGCGTCGATGTCCGCCTTGTCCTTCTTGCGAGCCTTGGCCACCTCGGTGATGAACATGTCGTAGGACGCGTCCACCCACTGCTGCACCGCGGTCTGCTGCTCCGGCGTCCAGGGCTCCCACATGCCGAACACGTCCGCCATGGGCGAGCGGCTCAGCGTCTCCTGGCTCATGCCCAGCTTGTCGCCCAGGAGGCCCTTCAGCGCGGGCTTGATGTAGAAGACGCCGATGCTGCCGGTAATCGTCGTGGGCAGCGCCAGCACCTCCGTGGCGCCCATCGCGGCGTAGTAGCCGCCGGACGCCGCCACGTCGCCCATGGAGGCGATGACGGGCTTCTCCTTCGCCGCGTCCAGCACCGCCTGGTACATGAGGTACGAGGCCAGCACCTCGCCACCGCCCGAGTCCACGCGCAGGACGATGGCGACGACGGACGGGTCCGACTTCGCCGACTCCAGCGCGCGCATCACCGTCTCCGCGCCGGCGATTTGACTGAAGCCCAGCGGGTCCTCGCGGCTGGTGCCTCCGGCGATGGTGCCCAGCACCGGCACCACGGCGATGCGGCGACGCGTGCCCCAGCGGCCCTCGCGCTCGTCGCGGGGAGAGTACGCCGCGCTGAAGCGGCCCCGGGGCACCAGCTCCCGCACCTTCCCGTCCAGCTCCGAGGGGTGGATGATGCCGTCCAGGAAGCCCAGCTCCAGGGCCCGCTTCGGCGTGGGAAGGCCCGCGGCCCACAGCTCGCGCAGCTTCTCCACCGGCACCTTGCGCGACTCCGTCACCGCGCGCTCGTACCAGCTCACCTCGTTGTCCAGGTACGCGCCCACCGACTCGCGCGAGGCGTCGCTCGGCTCGCTGAGGGTGAGCTGCTCGGGCGCCGTCTTGTACTTGCCCACGCGCGCCACGTCCCACTTCACCCCGAGCTTGTCCATCGTCCCGCCGAACGTCTGCAGGTGCGCCGCCAGGCCGTTGATGTGCAGGAACGACTCCGGCACCGCGTAGATGCGCTCCGCCGCCGTCGCCACGAAGTAGCCCATGTCGTCCACCGACATCAGCACCGCCATCACCCGCTTGCCGGACGCGCGCAGCCGCAGCACCGCCTGCCGCAGCTCCTCCGCCTTGCCCCAGTCCACCCCGGGCAGGCCCTCCATCTTCAGCACCACGCCCGACAGCCGCTCGTCCTTCGCGGCCAGGTCCAGCCAGCGCGACAGCCGCAGGAACGGGTCCGCCTCGCTCACGCCGAGCACCGCCAGCAGCGGGCTGCCGCCGCCGGACAACACGTCGTTCAGGTCCAGCATCGTCACCACGCCCCCGGGCGGGCGCAGCGAGCGATAGTTCTCCGACGACAGGCGCACTCCGACGACGTGGTCCGTGCCGTCGTCGCCGCCGCCCGCCGCGTAGGTGACGCCGATGTGGCCGGTGTCCACCGTCGCCGCCAACTGGAGCGCCACCGGCACGCCGCTGACGAAGCCGTGCGACACGCCGCCGCCCAGCCGCAGGCCCGGAATCACCTCCGCCAGGAGGGTGTACGTGGCCTGGCCCTGGCGGAACGCCCCCTCGGAGAACAGCCAGTCCACGCCCAGCGTGAAGCGCTCACCGAACGGGCGCAGGCCCAGGCCGAAGTCGTAGCCGCGCTTGATTTCGAGGGCGCCTTCCGTGGGCGCGTTGATGTCCTTCACCACCGCCGCCAGCGACAGGGCGCGCAGGGGGCGGGCGGTGAGGCCCACGTCGAAGGTATCCAGCGCGTCGATGTCGTCGTCCCTGGAGCTGAAGCCGTGCCACGAGGCCCCGAGCCGCAGCGTGGGCGAGCCCAGCGACAGGCCCAGCGAGGTGCGGCGGTAGTGCGGCTCGTGGCGTCCGCGAATCCACTCCATCGCGCCGCCCAGGCCCAGGCCTCCCAGGTTCGCGCCCAGGAAGACGCCGTCCGCGATGCTGTCGCGCTCCAGGTTGCGCTCGTGCAGGTAGAAGAGCTGCGCGGCGTTGACGAAGCCCAGGCCCGCCGGGTTGAGCGAGAGGGCGGTGGCCTCGTCCACCAGCGCCGCGCCGGTGGGCGGCAGCGTCATCCCCCGCGTGGGGACGGGGGCCTGGACGATGGTGCTCGTTTGGGCGAGCGCGAGCGACGAGAGCAGCGGCAGGAGGGCGAGCAGGCGCATACGCGCCAGGACTCTAGGCCGCGCCCGCCCCGGGACAAGCGCCGCGTGTCACCAGTCCTCGGTTCCGGACACCCCGTCGAGCGGGTCATCCACTTTCTTCTTCTTCTTCTCCTCGGTCCGGGTGCGTCCGCCCCGGTCCTCGGCGCCCCAGTCCTCGGTGCCGCCCCGGTTGTCGAGCGGGTCCGAGCTGCGCACCACCTTCTCCGCGCCACCGTCGCTGGTGTTCACCATCTGATTCACCATGCGCTCCATCTCCGCCTTGAGCTGACCGAACTCGTCGCCCTGGAGCACCACGCGGCGGCCTCCCAGCTTCTTGCCGTTGCGCAAGTCGTAGTAGCCGAGGATGAGCTCGTTGCCCTCGCCCGAGGCCTTCACCGTGCCCACCATGGCGCGCTCCAGGCCCAGGGACTTGCCCAGCCCCGCCACGCCGTTGGCCTGGGCGATGCCCCGCGACACCTCGCTGGCCACGCGGTCCAACTGCGCGTCGTAGGCCTTGTACGAGGCCGTGGGCACCAGCTCCGTGCTCACCTCCACGTCATCCGGCGTCACCTCCATGAGCTGGCCGTACTGACGGAAGCCCGGACGTTCGATGCGCAACAGATGCTTGCCCACCGCCAGCGTGGGAATCGTCACCGGCGTGTAGCCGGCCATCTCGCCATCCACGTAGACGCGCGCGCCGGAGGGCCGCGACTTCACCGTGGCGCTGCCGCGAAGCAGGGACGTGCGGCCGGTGGCCACCTGCACGCGCAGGGAGATGAACTCCCGGCTGAAGCGCTTGGGGTTCAGCTCGAAGGTGGGCGAGACGGCGACGAGGTCGATGAGGACCAGCTTCGCCTCCTCTACGTCACCGCGCAGGTGCAGCAGCGCGGCGTACAGCGCCAGCGACTCGCACAGGGGCGAGCAGCCGCGCATGGACGATGGCGCGCCGTTGAGCTCCTTGAGGGTGGCGCGCACCTTCGCCTCCGCCTCGTCGTACTCCTTCTTGTCGAAGGCGGCGGCGCTCTCCGAGTAGCCCTTGCGGGCGCGCTCCAGCGCGGACTGGGCGGCGGGGTCTCCCGGCAGCCCGAAGAGCTCCTCGGGCTTGCGCACGGTGAAGCCCGCGAAGTTCCCCAGGGCCTCGTTCATGTAGCCCTCCATCTGGACGGCGTTGGCCTCGGAGGCCGGGTCCATGGGGACGAGGAGGCTGGTGACGCGCCGAGCCGGTGCGGGGGCCGCGGCCAGGGCGAGCGAGGGAAGCAGGGCGAGGACGAGGGCTCTCATGGGTAACCTCAGAAACGAGCGACGCGAGCGGGCGATCTGTCATTCAACCCGTGGCTCAGAAGCCTGTTCCTCCGGTGATGGGATTGAAGGGCCGGCCCTTGTCCTGGGTCGCCACGAAGACGGCGCCCGCCGTCACCGCCGCAGCGCCTCCGACGACGGCCCAGAACCACGGCCGCTTCAGCAGGGACGTGCCGGTGCCCGTCTCCTCCGCGAAGCGCGGCGACATGGCGCCGTTGATGAAGTCGCGGACCTGCTGGGCCGCCGCCTCGGGGCCCTTCTTGCGGTCCTTGCCGGACAGGTCGATCTCCACGCCGCGCAGCCGCGCCTGGGTGCGCACGTCCCAGACCTGGAGCTCCGCCTGGAGGCGGCCCTTCTTGTCCTGGGACACCGCGGCCAGCACTAGGTAGCGAGCGTCCAGGCGCTCGGCGATGGCGCCCGTCTCGGGAGGAAGCGTCTCGCTCTCGAAGGCCTCCTTCGAGCCGGCGCGCGCGGAGGCCTCGCGGATGGCGGACAGGCCCGGTCCGGGCGCCAGCGTCGCCTTCACCTCGGCGCTCCCGGTGGCCTTCACCTCCGTGTACTGGGCGAAGGACGTGTAGCCCGGCGACGACACCACCACCGCGTGGTGGCCGGCGGGGACGGAGATGCCCTTGAGCGGCGTCACGCCGACGTCCTGGCCGCGCACCCGCACCTGGGCGCCCGCGGGCTGGGAGTCCACGACGAGGGTGCCGCTGGGACGCGCGTTCGCCTCGGTGCGGGCCTCCTCGAAGGCCTTCTGCACGTCCTGGCCGAAGAGGGCCTTGTCCGGGCGGGTGGAGGGCTCGGCGACGACGGAGCGCAGGAAGGCCTCCTTCGCGCCGGCCGTGTCGCCGTTGAGCATCCGGGACGCGCCGAGGAACAGGAACGTCTCGCCCAGCCGCTCCGGCCGCAGCTCGCCGGGGGACTTCTCATACGCCTCGGCCGCGGAGCGGAACTTCGCCTCGGCGACCTCCGGGTCCAGGTTGTCGTAGGCGCCCCGGCCCTCCTCGAACAGGTCGTCGGCCTTGGTCAATGGCGTCGGCTCCGGAGGAGGGAAGGCCGTGCCCAGGTCCACGAACTGCACGTCACCCCCGCGCTGAAGGTGGCGCGTCAGCTCCGTCTCCAGCTTGAGCGCCGCCGCGGAAGCGGCCGACGAACGGGCGATGGAGAACAGCGCCACGGGGCCCGTGGACGCGGCGGGCGTGGACGCCAGCGACGGCCTCGTGGAGGGCTTCGTCGGCTCTCCGGCGCTCGGAGGCGGCGGCGCGACGGGCTTGGCCACCGTGGGCGCGGGCTTCGCGGGGGGCGCCGCGGGCTTGTCGGAGTCGGGCGGCGCGGCGTCGGGATCTCCGAAGACCATGGGCTCCGGGGAGGCCACATCGCCCGTGTCCGCGGTGTCCGTGTCCTCGACGACGGGCGGCTTCTTCACGTCGCGGACTGGCTTCTTCTTCTTCACCGACTTGGTGGACACGGCCTTCTTGCGCGCGGACTTCTTGCGCGTCGTCTGGGCGTGGGCGGGAAGGAAGGCCAGCAGCAGGGTGAGGAGCAGGGCGATTCGGCGGAACGTATTCACGCCGGGGAATCTAGCCGAGCAGAGGGAGCCCCGTCACGGTCCCCCGCCTCCGCCCCGGGGGCAGTCCGGGGCGGGGGGGACCCTCGGCAGGATGACCGATGGCTAGACGTCCAGCGCTTCGACCTCGCCCGCTCGCTCCATGATGAACTTGAAGCGGGCGCTCACGTCCTTGCCCATCAAGTCATTGATGACGCGGTCCGTCTCGATGGGGTTGTCGATGGTGACTCGCAGGCTCATCCGGTTTTTCTGGTCCAACGTCGTCTCCTTGAGCTCATCGGCGGTCATCTCACCGAGGCCCTTGAAGCGCATGATGTTGGGCTTGGCGTTGCCCTTGACCTTCTCGCGGATGATTCTGTCCCGGTCCGCCTCGTCCAGCGCCCAGTACGTCTCCTTGCCGATGTCCACGCGGAACAGCGGGGGCTGGGCGATGTGGATGGCGCCGCTCTCGATGAGCGGGCGCAGGTGCCGGTAGAAGAAGGTGAGCAGCAGCGTGGCGATGTGGTGGCCGTCGCTGTCGGCGTCCATCAGCAGGAAGACGCGGCCGTAGCGCAGCTTGGTGATGTCGAAGTCCGCGCCGATGCCGCAGCCCAGGGCGCTGACGATGTCCTGGAGCTCCTTGTTGCCCGCCACCTTGTCGGTGGACGCCTGCTCCGCGTTGAGCACCTTGCCCCGCAAGGGGAGGATGGCCTGGGTGCGCCTGTCACGGCCCTGCTTGGCGGAGCCACCTGCCGAGTCACCTTCCACGAGGAACAGCTCGCTCAGGTTGGGGTCCGTGGACGAGCAGTCCGCCAGCTTCCCCGGCAGGTTGAGCCGGTGGCTGACGGCCGTCTTGCGGCTGACGGCCTGGGACGCGGCGCGGCTGGCCTCGCGAGCGCGCGCCGCCAGGATGATGCGGGCGATGACGGCCTCGGCGATGCTCTTGTTGTCGTTGAGCCACTTCTCCAGCGCCGGGCGCAGCACGCCGTCCACCTGCGCCGCCACCTCGGGGTTGTTGAGGCGCGACTTCGTCTGGCCCTGGAACTGGGGCTCCACCACGTAGACGGAGAGAATCGACGTGATTCCCTCGCGGATGTCCTCCGCGGTGAGCGTCACGCCCTTGGGCGTCAGGTCGTGCGTCTCGATGTAGTTGCGCACCGCCTTGACGACGGCGCCCTTGAGGCCCGCCTCGTGCGTGCCGCCCATGGGCGTGGGGACGCCGTTGACGTAGGAGCGGATGTGCTCGTCGGTGGCCTCCGTCCAGCCCAGCGCCACCTCCAGCCGCACCCCGTTGTCGCGCGAGTGGTAGAACGTGCTGCTGCCCACCGGTACCAGCGGCTTCTGCCGCTCCGTCACCACCTTGGTGAGGTACTCGGCGATGCCACCGTCGTGCTTGTACGTCACCGACGTGGAGGGGCTGGAAGTCTCGTCCTTCCAGACGACCGTCATCCCCTTGTGCAGGTAGCTCTTGGCCTCCAGCCGCTCGCGCACCAGCTCCGCGTCGAACTTCAGCTTCTCGCCGAAGATTTCGGGGTCCGGCTCGAAGGTTATCGACGTGCCGGTGCCGCGCGCGCCGCCTTCCGCCTTCAGGGGGCTGGTGGGCTTGCCGCGCGCGTACGTCTGGACGTGGCGTTTGCCGTCGCGCTTGATCTCCACCGTCAGCTTGCGGGAGAGCGCGTTCACCACGGAGCTGCCCACGCCGTGCAGACCGCCCGAGTGGGTGTAGTTGCCCTGCTCGAACTTGCCGCCCGAGTGCAGCGTCGTGAGGATGACCTCCAAGGCGGACTTCTTGAGCTTGGGCATGATGTCCACGGGGATGCCTCGCCCGTTGTCCACCACGGTGATGCTGCGGCCATCCTTGTGGAGCGTCACCTCGACGGTGGTGGCGTGGCTGTTGATGACCTCGTCCACCGAGTTGTCGAGGATCTCCCACAACAGGTGGTGATACCCCGTGCCGTCCGTCCCGCCGATGTACATGGCCGGGCGCTTGCGCACCGGCTCCAGGCCCTCGAGGACCTGGATGTCGGCGCCTGTGTAGCTTTCCTTCTTCGTCGCCATGGCGTCCTCTGGCTAGTCCTTCTTCTCGGGCAACGGGATGAAGACGGGGAGCTTGGCCACGTCCTCCACCGCGTCGCGCTTGGACATCTCGTGGCCCTTGCCGCCGCGGCCCGTCACCCCGTACTTCGCGGGGGCGAGCTGCAGCTTGCGGCCCTTCTGCGTGTCGAAATCCAGCTTCGCGTCCTTGTTGTTGGGCGCGGTGACGAGGAAGTCCACCACCTGGTCATCCGCATCCACCTTGATGACGGTGACGCCCTTGCCGGGGCCGGCCAGCTCGTTGATCTCCGCCGCCTTGCACACCAGGGCGTTGGTCTTCTTGGTGAGCACCGCGAGCAGGTCCTTTTCGCCCACCGCCTGCACGCCGATGATCTCATCGCCCTCGCCCGTCTTGGCGTAGCGACGTCCGGCGCGCGTGGAGACCTCCAGGTGCGGCTCCAGGAGGAAGCGCATGCCCATGCCGTGCCGCGTCACGCCCAGGAGCTTCTGCGGGCTCGTCAGCCGCGTGTCGAGTGAGAGGGCGGCGACCACGCGCTCGCCGTCGTCGAACTTGAACAGCTTCTGGATGGGGTCGCCGTAGCCGGTGGAGGCGGGGATGTCGTTGAAGCGGGTGACGTAGGCGGTGCCGAAGTTGCTGAACAGCACGAGGTTCGCCTTCAGGCTGCCGGCGAGCACGGCCATGACGGCGTCGCCCTCGCGCAGACGGGTGGAGGACGGGTCCTTCACCTCGCGCACGCGCTTGACCCAGCCGTCGCGGGTGAGGACCACGTGGGCGTCCTCGTCCGCGATGAACGCGTCGGCGTCGAACTCCACTTCCTCGGAGCCCGCGCCACCAATCTTGGTGCGGCGCTTGTCGTTGTAGAGCCCCTTGATTTCGCCGAGCTCGTCCTTGACGGTGCTCCAGACCTTCTTCTTGTCCTTGAGCACGCCCTCGATGCGCTTGATCTCCGCGCGCTTCTCCTTGAGCTCCTTCTGGACGACCAGGATCTCGAGGCGGGCGAGCTTGTAGAGCTTCATCTCCAGGATGGCGTCCACCTGGAGCTCATCCAGTTTGAAGCGCACCATCAACTTCTGGGCGGCGTCCTGCTTGCCCTCGGACTGGCGGATGATGCGGATGATCTCATCCAGCGCGTCGTAGGCCTTCTCGAAGCCCTCGAGCAGGTGGACGCGCTTCTGCAGCTCCCCCAGCTCGTGCTGGTAGCGCCGGGTGACGATGCCGAAGCGGAAGTCGAGGAAGAACTGGAGGATGCTCTTGAGGTCCAGCCGGCGCGGCGTGCCGACCTCGGGGTTGTCGTCGCTGGGGACGAGGCACGTCAGGTTGACGCCGAACGTCGTCTGCAGGGGCGTGTGCTTGTAGAGGTACGCCATCACCAGGTCGGGGTTGGCGTCCTTCTTCAGCTCCAGGACGATGCGCACGTCCTTGGTGGACTCGTCGCGCACGTCGACGATGAGCGGCAGCTTCCGCTCGCGCACCAGGTCGCCAATCTTCGCGACGAGGGTGGACTTGTTCACCGTGTAGGGGATGGACGTGACGATGATCTGCGTGCCGCCGCGCTTGAGCTCCTCGGTGTCCCACTCACCGCGGATGCGGACGCTGCCCTGGCCCGTCTCGTAGATGTCGCGCAGTTCCTTCTTGTCGTTGAGGATCTGCCCGCCGGTGGGGAAGTCCGGGCCCTTGATCCACTTGAGCAGGTCCTTGGTGAGCAGCGCCGGGTTCTCGATGAGGGCCACCAGCGCGTCCACCAGCTCGCCCAGGTGGTGGGGCGGGATGTTGGTGGCCATGCCCACGGCGATGCCCGTGGTGCCGTTCATCAGGAGCTGCGGCACCCGCGACGGGATGACGATGGGCTCGTTGCGCGTGCCGTCGTAGGTGGGCCGGAAGTCGACCGTCTTGCGCTCCAGCTCACCGAGCATCTCGGTGGCGAGCTTCTCCAGACGGCACTCGGTGTAGCGGTAGGCGGCGGCGGAGTCGCCGTCGAGCGAGCCGAAGTTGCCGTGGCCGTCCACCAGCGGGTAGCGCAGGGAGAAGTCCTGCGCCATGCGCACGAGCGCGTCGTAGATGGAGGCGTCGCCGTGCGGGTGGTAGCGACCCATGATGGCGCCGACCACCTGTGCGCACTTCTGGTACTTCGTGTCGAACGACAGGTTCAGGTCGTTCCACATGCCGTACAGGATGCGGCGCTGCACGGGCTTGAGGCCGTCGCGCACGTCCGGCAGGGCGCGCGAGGTGATGACCGACAGGGCGTAGTTGATGTACCGGCGACGCGCCTCGTCAGCGAGCGAGGCGGGGACATATCCATCGCCACCCCCCGCCGAGCC
>NZ_JABXEM010000145.1:0-28042 GCF_013372595.1 Myxococcus sp. AM011 | reverse complement strand
GTCACGGGGCGGGGACCCTGAGTCACGGTTTTTCGAGGCTACCCTTCCTCGGGCGGGGTGCCCTTGGGGAGGAAGCCGTACTTCTCCAGCTTGTAGTACAGCGCGGAGGTCTTGATGCCCAGCAACCGGGCGGTCTCCGTCTTCACCCCGCCCGCCTTCTCGTAGGCGCGGGCGATGAGCTGGCGCTCCAAGTCCTCCAGGATGTCCGGCAGGGGCCGATCTCCATGGGGCACGGGCAGCCCCGCGTCCATGCGCGGCGCGGCGCCGGTGAGGTGCGAGGGCAGGTCCGCGACGGTGAGCACGTCGCCCTCGGCGAAGACGAGCGCCTGCTCCACCACGTTCTCCAATTCGCGCACGTTGCCGGGCCACACGTGCCGGGCCAGGGCGCGCAGCGCGCCGTCATCCATCCCCGTCACCCGGCGGTTCACCCGGGGCGCGTGCTTGGCCACGAAGTGGTGGGCCAGCGAGGTGATGTCCTCGGGGCGCTCGCGCAGGGGCGGCAGCATCAGCGGGACGATGTGCAGCCGGTAGTAGAGGTCCTCGCGGAAGCGGCCCGCCTTCACCTCGGCCAGCAAGTCCCGGTGCGTGGCGCTCACCACGCGCACGTCCACCTTGAGCGTCTCCTCGCCGCCCACGCGCTGGATTTCCTTCTCCTGCAGCACGCGCAGGAGCTTGGTCTGCACCGAGTGGGGAATCTCCCCGATTTCATCGAGGAAGAGGGTGCCGCCGTCGGCCAGCTCGAAGCGGCCCAGCTTGCGCTTCACCGCGCCGGTGAAGGCGCCGCGCTCGTGGCCGAACAGCTCGCTCTCCAGCAGCGTCTCCGCCAGCGCCGCGCAGTGCACGACGACGAAGGGCCCGTCCTTGCGCGGCGACTCCTGGTGCAGCATGCGCGCGATGAGCTCCTTGCCGGTGCCGCTCTCGCCTCGCACCAGCACCGTCGCGTTGCTGTGCGCCGCCTTGCGCGCCTGGGAGAGCAGCCGCTGCATGGGCTCGCTGTCGCCCACCATGCTGCCGTGGGAGAGCGCCGCGTCCGCGTCATGCGCGGCGGTGCGCGCCTCCAGCTTCTCCACCTTGCGCCGCGTGCTGGCCAGCTCCAGGCCCTTGTCTACCTTGGCGCGCAGCACGTCGGGCGTGAAGGGCTTGGTGATGAAGTCGTAGGCGCCCTCCTGCATCGCCCGCACCGCGGTTTCGATGGTGCCGAAGGCCGTCACCACCATGACGACGGCGGAGGCGTCCATCGCCTTGAGCGCCTGGGTGACGGCGATGCCGTCCATCCCGTCCATCTTCATGTCCGTGACGACCAGGTCGAAGGGGGCCTTGCGGTACGCGGCCAGGCCGTCCGCGCCCCCTCGGACGGCGGACACGGCGTGGCCCGAGCGCGTGAGGGAGACCGTCATCCCCTCTCGCAGCGTGTCGTGGTCGTCGATGACGAGAATGCGAGCCATGGTTGTGGGGAGTCCTCATGCTCCGAGGGCGCCGGCCGCCCGGGTGCGTCCGCATGAGAGCACACCCGGGGCGGCACCCTACACCAGTGGCGGTCGGCCGCTTCCAGAAGGCGCTGGCGCGCGAGGGCTCCCCGGGGGTACGTGGGCCCGCATGGATTCCCAAGACGCCGCCGCCCTGCGCGAGTTGCTCGCGCGCCATGTCTCCCAGGACGACAAGGAGCGCGAAGACCTGGAGGCCATGCGCCACCACGCGGCCACGCTGCCTTCGCCCTTCTCCCGCTCGCAGCCCCAGGCGCACTTCACCGGCAGCGCGGTGGTGGTGGACCCGGAGGGCGCCCATGTGGTGATGGTGATGCACGGCAAGCTCAAGCGCTGGCTGCAGCCGGGCGGGCATGCGGACGCCGTGGACGCAGGCTCCATGGAGGCCACCGCGCTGCGCGAGGCGCGCGAGGAGACGGGCTGCCGCGTCACGCTCCACCCCACCGCGCCCCGGCCCCTGGACGTGGACGTCCACACGATTCCGGCCCGTCGTGACGAGCCGGAGCACCACCACCTGGACGTGCGCTACCTCGTCGTGGCGGAGGACCCGGCGTCGCTCGCGCATGACCCCGCCGAGTCCACCGGCGCGCAGTGGCTCACCTGGGAACAGGCGCTGGCCCGCGCGGACGAGGCGCCGCTGCGCCGCATGCTGGAGAAGGCGCGCCGCGCGGTGGCCCGCACGCCGTGAGCACGCCTGCCTGTCGGTGACATGCGGGCCGACGGGCCTGTGGTGGGGGCAACAGGAACGCAGTGGGGCGAGGGACACCGCGGGGCGCCCCGGAGCGAATTCTGAAACATGGCGGTGATAAAAGTGTCGCACGCGAACAGTCGCATGGCCGCGTGCAGGTGCCGTCACCACCATGCGCCGCTCCGGCGGGTGAAGGGGGGCCATGTCGGTCTGGCACCCGCCGCGAAGAGGAGCGTCCTGGAGCCATGTCGCCGACCGGCCTGGAAATGAGTGTCCCCGCGTTCGAGTCACCCGTGCGTCGCTACGGGCCTCCGCCACTGAAGCCCTCTCCGCATCCCCGCTGGCTGGAGGCGATGCTGGAGTCGACCCGTCATGACTGGAACGCGGCCTGCTGGCCTCCGCTGTTCCGCGACACGGCGGAGGAGAGGCGCCCGCCCCTGGCGTACTGGCGGCGCGTGCTGTCGCAGTTCTTCCTCATCGTCGAGTCCTTCCCCAAGTACATGGGCCTGTCGCTGGCGAAGACGACGTATGGCCGCACCGAGGGGGACGCGAGCATCCGGCGCTGGCTGTTGCAGAACCTGGGCGTCGAGGCGAAGCACGCGGAGTGGTTCATCGACTGGGTGCGCGCCATCGGCGTGGAGCCGGACACGCTCTTCCGCGTGCGGCCCCTGCCGGAAATCCAGGCGCTGCACGCGCACCTGCGCGACACCTGTGCGCGAGGCACGCTGGCGGAGGGCATCGCCGCGTCCAACTGGGCCATCGAGGGCATCACCGGGGTGTGGACGAAGGAGGTGGTGGAGCCCTTCCGCGCCTATGCCGCGGACGGAGCCCGCATCGACGCGAGCGCGATGATGTGGCTCAAGGCCCACGCCCGCTATGACGACCTGCACCCGGTGGAGGCGCTCGAAATCCTCAAGCTCTCCGTGGACGCCGAGGGCACCGAGCCCGCCCGCGTCGCCGCCGCCGCGCGCAAGTCCTTGCGCCTGTACTCCGCCGCCATCCGTGCCTGTTGCTCGGACTGAGAGTGTTCACCGTCCTGCCATGGTTTACACAGGGCAGTGGTTTTCCTGGGTGTGTATGTCTTTCAACAAGCCCTGAGATGACGGTTGTACAGTGTCTGGAACCGGGCGGGGCCCACTCGCTTTCCAAGCGATGACGTGCGGAGAATGCTGTCTGGAGCCATCCCGTCAGCGTGGATTCTTCGTGTCCGCATGACGCGGGAAAGCGACCCGTATGAGCATCGAAGACACTGTGATTCGCGAGTATCGGTGGCGTGCGCTCAAGGTGTTCATGGCGTGGGTGGTGCCCGCCGCGCCCATCGCCGCGTACCTCAACGGCATGTCCATGGGTGTCGCTGGGGCGGAGGGCGTGAAGGCGGTGGCGTGGGTGCTGCCGCCCATCCTCGTGGGCCTGGGGATGATTTATCCCGCTTTGTTCATGCGCTGGCTGGTGGGCAGCGCGCTGCGGACGTACGCGGATGACAGGCCGGGTGCGCGGCTGGAGCGCATCCTCCGACTGCCGTGGCGCGGGGCGGTGGGGACGTCATGGGTCGGGTGGACGCTGGGAGGTTTCTGGTTCAGCCTCCACGTGTGCCTGACATGGCACAAGGATTTATCCCTCGTCGTGCTGGGCACCATCATCGGCGTGTGCTGTGGCGTGCTGCTGGGCTTTCCCATCTGCGTGTCGCTGGAGCGGATGCTGCTACCGCTGGCGCTGGAGGAGCAGCGCAAGGATTCGACGGTGGCGCTCCAGGGCGGCGGTTTCTCGTGGCCCCGGCAGGCGTGGTTCCTACCCTTCACGTTTGGTGGCTCCATCGTCGCCGCGTTGGTGCTCAGCGGCTGCGTGGTGATGGTGAAGCTGGAGGGCATCCGCGACACGCTGCACGTGGAATTGGTGTCCGAGGGCGCGCGGCGCTCGGCGCGGATGTTGATGGAGCTGGGCGGGGTGCTTGCGGGCGAGCTGGCCTTCAGCCTGGCGTGGGTGGGAGGCCTGCTGCTGTTGCCGGGCATCACCATGTGGATGCTGGCGCGTCGTCAGGCGCGGGCGGCGCACGCGGTGGGGCAGGCGATTGAGTCCGTGGCGGCGGGGCGCGTCGTCGCGCCCGAGTGGGTGTCCACCGACGAGGTGGGGGATTTGGCCGCGGGGATGAACGCGGTGCTGGCCCGGCTGCGGCAGCTTCCGCTGTCGCTCCAGGCGTCGGCCGCGCGGCTGGGCGAGGCGGGCAGCCACCTGCGCACGGCCAACGACGAGCAGCAGGAGAGCTTCACCCGGCAGGCCGCCGCGCTGCACGAGGCGCAGGTGACGTCGGATGAGATTCGCCGCACGTCGCGGATGGCGGCGGACCGGGCGGAGGCGGTGCTCCAGGTGGCGAAGCGCGCGGAGGAGCTGGGCCTCAAGGGCGAGGCGGCGGTGGAGCGCAGCGTGGCGGGGCTGGCGGACATCCGCGGCGCGGTGGACGGAATCCAGGAGCGGCTGGAGAAGCTGGCGGAGAGCACCACGCAGATTGGCGACATCACCGAGACGGTGAAGGACCTGGCGGCCCAGTCCCACCTGCTCGCCGTCAACGCGGCGATTGAGGCGGCGCGCTCGGGGGAGCAGGGCAAGGGCTTCGCGGTGGTGGCGCGAGAGGTCCGCGCGCTGGCGGACCAGTCCATCCAGTCCACGCAGCGCATCCGCTCCATCCTCCAGGAAATCACCGCGGGCATCCGGGACGCGGCGAACATGGGCGAGCAGGGCGTGCGCACCATCGGCACGGGGTTGGACCAGATGCGCTCGTCGGGGGACTCGCTGCGCGAGCTGTCGCTCATGTCGCAGGAGAACTCGGCCGCCGCGCGCCAGATTGCCGCCGCCGTGACGCAGCAGAACGCGGGCATCTCCCAGATATCCACCGCCATCGCCGACCTGTCGCAAATCATGGACGCGACGATGAAGCGGCTGGAGTCCACGCAGGAGGCCACCCGCACGCTGGCGAATGTCTCCGGCGAGGTGGGGCAGATGGCGCGTCAGTTCAACGTGGTGAGCTGACGCCCGAGGGCTTCAGCGGAAGCGTCAGGGTGAATGTCGTGTCGCCCGGCGTGGACGTCATGTGCAGCTCGCCCCCGTGCGCGCGGGCAATCTTGCGTGCCAGGGGCAGGCCCAGGCCGGTGCCCTTCTCGCGGGTGGTGAAGAAGGGCTCGAAGATGCGCTCGCGCTCGGCTTCCGGCACGCCCGCGCCGCCGTCGTGGACGCGGATGGCGTAGCGCCCATGGTCCTCGGCGCCGGAGATGCGCACGCGGCCTCCGGAGGGCGAGGCCTGCACCGCGTTCTTCACCAGGTTGAGCAGCGCGGCGGTGAGCAGGCTGCCGTCGGCCTCCAGCAGCGCGGGCGCGGCGTCCACGTCCAGGGCGACCTGGCGGGCGCTGGCGTCCGCGGACGACAGCTCCTGGACGATGGAGAGCAGCGAGGGGGCCTCGACGGGCTCGCGGGCCAGGGGCTGCTCGCGCGCGAAGGCGAGGAAGTCCTCGACGATGCGCTGGAGGAAGGCGACCTCGCGCTGGATGCGCTCGACGTGCTCCTGGGCCTCCGTGTGGGCGCCCGCGCGCAGGTCCTCCTGGAGGATGCCGGAGAACAGGGCGATGCCGCCCAGGGGATTGCGCACCTCGTGGGCCACGCCCGCGAGCATCATCTTGAGCTGTCTGTCCCTGCTCTCCAGCGCGCCGCGCATCACTTCCAGCTCGCGGGCGAGCACGCCGATTTCGCGCGTGGGCTCCGGCGGCACGGGCGTGGTGAGGTCTCCCCGGCCGATGCGCAGCGCGGAGTCCATCAGCCGTCCGAGCGGACGCGCCAGCCCTCGCGCGGTGAGCAGCGCGATGATGGCGAGCGCGGTGAGGGCGAGCGCCCCCATGATGGCGAAGGTGCGCGACAGGCGCTGGAGTGGCCCGAAGAACGCGGCGCTGCCCTCCACGCCCACCGCGCCCACCACCTGTCCCGCGTGGACGATGGGGGCATAACCCGTCTTGTACAGCCGCCCGTCCGAGCCGGTGAAGAGCACCTGACTGGCCGCGTGCTCCCCCGCGAAGACGCGTGTCAGCTCCAGCCTGTCGCGCGCCAGCTCCGGCACTTCCGAGCCCACCGGAAGCCCTCCGCCCACGTCCGCGCGCACGCGGCCCTGCGCGTCCACGGCGAAGACGCGGCGCACGCCGCTGGCCTCGCGCACGCCTTCCAGCAGGCGCACCAGGTTGCGCCATGTCCGGGTGCCGCCCGTGTCGTCGCCGGCTTCAATCGTGAGCATGCGCTCGCCGTTGAGCTGGCTGGCGGTGGCGGCGGCGATGTTGGAGAGGCTCGCGCCCAGCTCCTCTTCGAGAATGGAGCGCGCGAGCTGGTAGACGGACGTGCCCGCCACCGCGACGAAGAGCAGGGTGGGGAAGAGGAACGCCACCAGCAGCCGGGTCGACAGCAGGCTGGGGAGCTCTCTCCACGGGAAAACGTTTCGTCGCGCCTCGCTCATGCGTGGCGCGGACTCTAGCCGAGAGCCCGCGGGCGCGACGACGACGCCCTGGCTTGATGTGGCGGCCAGGGCGCCGGGGCCCGCTTCAGTTACACGAGAACGTGTACGAAGCCGGCGTGCTCCAGGTGCCGTCCGCGTTGATGTTGCGCACCGTGTAGCCGCTGAACGGGTACGTCGTCGTCCAACAGTCGCGAGCGCGCACGTCGTTGCGGACGGCGGCGGACAAGTCCCAATTGCCCCGGCGGCGCAGCTTCTCGTACGCGGCGATGCGGTCGATGGCGTCCACCCAGGTGGAGTCCGCGGCCAACACGTCCCGGCGCTTCTCGATGAACCTCTGGAGCCACGCCGACTCGGTGATGCCGTTGTAGCCCACCGCGGGCGCCACCTGGCCGGTGTTGCCCAGCGCGATGTTCGTGGCGCGCGTCAGGCTCTTCACGCCGGACTCGCCGTGGTTGATGAACGCGTCATACAGCGCCATCTTCGACAGGGCGGAGGTGGCGCCCCACTTGTTCGCCTCGTTCATCGCCGGCGTGTAATAGAACTGGTCGCTCACCTGGTCCTGGCACGCCTTGAAGTCCGCGCGCGTCGTCGTGTTGTTGTAGCTGGTGGCCCAATCCGCCGTCCAATTGCCAATCACATCCAGCTCCGACGTGGAGGGCTGGGATTGGCCCGTGGACAGGAAGCGGTTGTTGATGGTGGTCAGCCCCGGCATGTACTTCGCCATGATGTTGCCATTGGCCGCGCTGCGCCGGGCGTTGTAGCACTGGATGACCTGGATGGCGTCGCCGGTGCCGGTGCAGAAGCCCGCGCGGCCATTCGTGTAGCCACGCCCGTCCTGGATGTTCTCCGAGTACGCGTAGTCGAGGGTCGGCGTGTCGTTCTCCCAGATGCTGGTGAGCGCCTCCGCCACCTTCTTCTGGTTCGCCGTCAATCCCGTCACCGGTGGCTCCGTCACCCCACAGCTCGGGTCGCTGACGCTGATGTTCGTCGCGGTGAACGACGTGTTGGAGTTCGTCGAATAGTAGAAGGTGTAGGACGCGTTCACGCCCACCGTCAGGCCCGACGTGCGCGAGTAGGTGCACGTGGAGCCGCTCTGCGTGTGCGTCCAGCCCGGCTCGTCGTGGTCACACGTCACGCCGCTGGGAACGCCGAACGCAATCGTCGGGCTCGTCATCGCGCTGGTGCCCGTGTTCTTGAACACGAGGGTGCCCCACCAGTCCGCGCCCACGTAGGTGTTCGTCGTAATCGCGAACGAACACACCGCCAGCTCCCGCTCCGCGCGCCCCAGCTCCGCCGCGTCCTCGACTGCCTCCGGCGCGCATCCGGCGACCGCCACTCCCGCCCACGCCAGCATTCCCCACTTCGTCCACAATGAATCATTCCGACGGTGTCCCATCCGCGCTCTCCTTGGCTTCGGCCGGCTCCGACACGTGGAGTGGCTGAGTCCTTGGCTACCTCCGAAAGAGCGGAAAGTCAGTTAAATCCGGTTGGCAGCCTCCCTGCTTGTCTTGCGAACGACCTGGCTTCCAGGCGAGCGCGAACCGGCGTGCCTATCCTGCCCTTCAGGACACATCAGCGGGAGGAGGAGGGACGGTATGTCTTTGGAAACGATTCTAGTGTGGGCGGTCATCGGCCTCATCGCCGGGTGGCTGGCGTCGGCCGTCGTCGGTGGGGGTTACGGCGTCATCGGCGACATCGTGGTGGGTGTGGTGGGCGCGTTCCTGGGTGGCTTCATCTTCCGCGCGCTGGGTGCGGGGACGCCCTTCGGCGGAATCGCGGGGACCATCTTCGTGGCCTTCATCGGAGCCGTCGTCCTGCTGCTCATCTTGAGAGCCATTCGTTCGAGCACCGTCCGCAGAACATGAGTGGGCGGCGTCAGGTGCCGCGCCAGCCCTCCAGGGCGGTGAAGACGGCGGCGAGCATCATGAGGCCACCCACGGTTTGAGCGACTCGCGCGCTGGCGGAGGGACGTGACTCCAGCCAGCCGCGAGCGCGGTCCGCGACGAGGGCGATGGCGCCATACACCGCGGCTTGCGTGAGCGCGATGATGGCGCCGAGCACCAAGGCCTGGAGCCAGAGCGGCCCATACTCCGGCCGGAGGTACCGCGGAAAGACGGCGAGCATGAAGACGTACGCCTTCGGGTTGAGCAGGTTGGTGAGGGCTCCCTGACGGAACGTCGCCAGCGCCGAGCGCTGTCCTGACTGTGAGGACGCGGAGAACGCGCCCGGGCTGCGCACGAGCGACAGGCCCATCCAGGCCACGTACAGCGCGCCCACCCACAGGAGGACATTGAACGCGGCGGGCATGACGGTGAGCAGCACGGCCACCCCGGTCGCGCCGACGAGCACGTGGCACGCGGCCCCCGCGATGATGCCGCCCACGGCGGACAGCCCCGCGCGACGGCCTCCCACGAGCGAGCTGGCCAGGACGAACGCCATGTCCAGCCCCGGGAGGATGACGATGCCGAACACCAACACGAAGAACAGCCACAGGTGCGAGGTCTGCGTCATGGGATTCCGTGAGCCTTTCCGTCAGTCAGGGCCAGCGCGCCCGAGTCGGAGCGAGGCCATGAACGGCACCGTACGGGCCATGTAGGGCGGAATCGGTCCTGATTCGGAACGAGGGGGCTGTCGGCCGCGAGGCGAGCCCAGGCTGCCTTCACGAGGGGGGGGATTCGAGCGGAGCGCACCGGACTTCGGGCGGCGCGGGCGTTAGGTTCGCGGGCCATGTCCCGTCCCACCACGCGCGTGCTCACCGTGCTCGAGTTGTTGCAGACGCATGGGCGGATGAGCGGCTCGGAGCTGGCGCGGCGGCTGGAGGTGGACCGGCGCACGGTGCGTCGCTACATCCTGAAGCTGGAGGAGCTGGGCATCCCCATTACCGCCGAGCGCGGGCGGGACGGGGCATACATGCTGGTGGCGGGTTTCAAGCTGCCGCCCATGATGTTCACCGACGACGAAGTCCTCGCGCTGTCCGTGGGGCTCCTGGCCGCGCGAGGGATGGGGCTTTCGGAGGCGGCGCCCGCGGTGGCCAGCGCCCAGGCGAAGCTGGAGCGGGTGATGCCCGCGACGCTCAAGCGGCGGGTGCGGGCGGTGGACGAGTCGGTGACGCTCGACATCTCCGGTGCGCGGACGACGCTGGACAACACCGCGCTGGTCGCGCTCAGCGGCGCGGCGCAGCTCCGCAAGCGGGTGCGCCTGGCCTACCGCGCGGCGCGAGACGTGGACACCGAGCGCGAGTTCGACACCTATGGCCTCGTCTGGCGCGGCGGGCACTGGTACGCCGTGGGCGTGTGTCATCTGCGTCAGGGGTTGCGCACGTTCCGGTTGGACCGCGTGCGCGCCGTGCAGTCGCTCGACACGTACTTCGAGCGGCCGGAGGGCTTCGACGCGCTGGCGCACGTGACGCTCTCGGTGGCCAGCCTGCCACGCGCGCACGCCGTGGAGGTGCTGCTGGACACGGACCTGGCGACCGCGCGGCGCGCCATCTTCGCCACGCTCGGCGTGCTGGAGCCGGTGGAGGGCGGAGGCGTGCGGCTCCTGGGGCAGACGGATGACCTGGACTGGTTCGCTCGCGAGCTGTCGCGGCTGCCCTTTGCTTTTCGCGTCCAGCGGCCCGAGGAGATGCGCGCCGCGCTGGAGGCTCGCGCGCGCACGCTCCTGGCAATGGCCCAGGGACGGACAGGGGACTGACTCGCGTCCCCGCGTCCCCGGGAAGTGTCAGCGCTCGTCCGCGCGCTGACGTCGACGGAACTCGGCCACCTTCGCCTTGTTTCCGCAGCCCGACATGGAGCACCAGCGCCGCTGACCGGAGCGCGAGGTGTCGACGAAGAGCACCGCACAGCCGTCCTGCGAGCAGTTGCGGATGCGCTCCGCGAAGGGCCCACCCAAGAGCTCCGCGGCGTCGCGCGCCACCGCCGCGAGCTGTCCCCTCACGCCCGCGCCCGCCCACAAGAGCCCGCGAGGCCCCAACTGCGGCGCCGGAGGCGGCTCGGCGGCCCAGCGGTTGAGGATGGCGCGGTCCCTCGCGGAGAAGCTCTCGCCTCGCGTTCGCGCCAGGGCGAGCCGGTAGATGGCCTCGCGCAGCTCGCGCGCCTGGGTCAGCTCCTCCGGCGTGGACTCCTGTGTCTGCGTGGACAGCCCCGATGCCAGCATCCACCGTCCCAGGTCCGCGGGCGTCTGGAGCAACTCCTGCGGCGCATCCTTGAGCCGCCCGGCCACGGTGGCCGACAAGTCCAACGACAGCCGCCCCGAGCGGAACTTGAATCCACCCCTCAGCTCTCCCTTTGGAACAACGGGAAGCGCGGGAGCGGGGCGATGCCTGGCGGCCATGGGGACCTCGGTGAAGTTCGAAACCACCTTGACGGTACCTGGAACGGGCGCGGAAGCACGCTCGAAGTGGGTGACGTGACGATGGAGGTTTCGGCGCCTCGCCGAGCAGGTTCACGCCGCGTCCGACGCGCTTTCAGCGGTTCCACAGGAAGTCGATGAGCACGGCGTAGTGCGTGCTGGCTCCGGCGATGACGAGCAGGTGGAACACCTCGTGATAGCCGAAGACGGAGGGGTGGGGGTCCGGCCACTTGCGCGCGTAGACGACCGCGCCCACGGCGTAGAGGGCGCCGCCGAAGACGAGCCACGAGGCGCGCTCGGCGCCCATCACGCCAGGCAGGCGCAGCATCACCGGGGCCGCCATGGTGCCGAGGACGGTGTAGAGCACCGAGCGAAGCCCGCGCGGTCCGGAGATGCCGAACAGCGACAGTCCCGCGCCGGTGAGCGCGCAGGCCCACATCACCCAGAGCAGGTACTCCGTCCAGGCCCCGGGCGCGTCGAGCGTGGCCAGCGGCGTGAAGGTCCCCGCGATGAGCAGGTAGATGGCCGCGTGGTCCATCCGACGCAGGCGCTGGTACGCGACGGGGCTCCAGGTCGGCAGGTGATAGGTCGCGCTGGTGCCGAACATCAGCACCAGGGAGAGGCCGAAGACCCAGTCGGCGAGCTGCTGGGTGCCCTGGGCCGGGGCGATGGCGAGCAAGAAGCAGCCGCACAGCGCGGCCAGGAACGCCAGGGCGTGGGACACGCCTCGCAGCCGGGGCTTCACGTCCGCCAGGAGGGAGCGGGTCTCGGGTGGGTCGATGGACGCCATGTCCTCGTCCTAGTCACGGCAGGTCATCGCCGCGTCAGCGCGCACCGCGTCACGTCCGCCCGTGGACGAGGCCTCCGCCTCAAGCGTCGACTGCTCCGCAATCGTGTGACAGCGGGTGCCCGTGAGCGGACAGGTCCGCTCCGGCTGGGACGTGCGCCGTCGTTCCGGTGTTGGCGTCACGAGCAGGTGGCGCGGCACCGGGGCTCGAACGCGCGTGGGCTCGGCCCGTGTCGTGGCTCCGGAGTTGATATGGAATTGGAGGACGCGAGGGTTCGGTCGGTGGCCAGGATGTATGTCTTTTGATGAGGAATCGCCGGGCGCCGCCGAGACCCGCGGTCGGTCAGGCTGAACTCGCGCCCCTTCGACGAGGAAGGGGCGCGAGGAGGCGGGAATCAGGACAGGCGGCGCAGGGGCAGCAGCGCCCGCAGGCGCGCGTCCCGCAGGAACAGGGCTCCCCAGGCGACGACGCCCAGGATGACGGGCGCGATGAACGGGTCCGAGACGCGCACGTGCGTCGCCGTGGCTCCGCCCAGGTAGCCGGTGACGAGGATGGCGCCGAGCACCGCCGTCTGGGGCACCGCGTAGAGCAGCGCGCAGAGGATTTCGACCACGCCGATGGTGAAGATGACCGACGCGGGGTAGCCGAAGCGCTCGAAGCCCTGGATGACCTCGGGCGACTGGCCCAGCTTGGACACGGCGCTGAAGGCGAGCGCCGCGACGACGAGGCCGGAGAGAACGCGGCCCAGCCAGACGGACCAGTGCGTGGAGGTGGGGGTGGACACGGCGGCGGGGGTGGTGGTCGTCATGGGGGATGGCCCTGAAAGGGGAGTGGGTTCCGAAAGGTGCGTCGGTTACAACTCGTAACTGGTGTACCAGTAACGGTCCCCGAATTTCCTCACAAGGAGGCACATCCATGTCACCAGGGTCCCCCAAGCCCGTGGAGCCCGCCCCGAGGCCCGACCCGAGGTCGGAGCCCTGCCTGGCCGTCCGGGATGTCCTCACCCGGGTGGGCGACAAGTGGAGCGTCCAGGTGGTGGGCAACCTGGGAGACGGGCCGCTGCGCTTCAGCGACTTGAAGCGCGCCATCGAGGGCATCTCCCAACGCATGCTGACACTCACCGTGCGGGGCCTGGAGCGCGACGGGCTCATCACCCGCACCGTCCACCCCACGGTGCCGCCCCGGGTGGAGTACGCCCTGACGGAGCTTGGCCGGACGCTGCTGGAGCCCGTCCAGGTGCTGTCCCAGTGGGCCGTCCATCACCGCGAACAAATCCAGGCGTCGCGTGGCAGCTATGACGCGCGCCCGGCGCTCACGCCCTTCTCGGTGGCGCGCAAGAAGTAGCGCGTCACTCAGTCGAACATGGCCCGGAGCGCGTCGCCCAGCGTCTCCACGCCCACCACCTTCAGCTTCGTGCCCTCCAGGCGCCGGGCGCTGCCCGCTGGCATCACCACGCGCTGGAAGCCCATCTTCGCGGCCTCCACCAGCCGGGGCTCCATCTGGCCCACCGCGCGCACCTCGCCCGCCAGGCCCACTTCTCCGAGCACCAGCGTGTGCGGGTCCAACGGCCGGTTCTGGAGGCTGCTCACCAGCGCGGCGCAGACGGCCAGGTCGCACGCGGGCTCGTTGAGCTGCATGCCGCCCGCCACGTTGACGAAGAGGTCGCAGCCCACCAGCGGAATCTCCTCCTTCTTCTCCAGCACCGCGGCCAGCAGCGCCACCCGGTTGCCGTCCACGCCGATGGCGGTGCGCCGCGCGGTGCCGTAGCCCGTGGGCGCCACCAGCGCCTGCACCTCCACCAGCAGGGGCCGGGTGCCGTTGAGCGTGCTGGTGACGACGCTGCCGGACTTGCCCACGGGGCGCTCGGACAGGAAGAGGGCGGACGGGTCCGTGACTTCCACCAGCCCCGCGCCCTTCATCTCGAAGACGCCAATCTCGTTGGTGGAGCCGAAGCGGTTCTTGTGCGCGCGCAGGATTCGGAAGGGGTGGCCGCGCTCGCCCTCGAAGTAGAGGACGGTGTCCACCATGTGCTCCAGCACGCGGGGGCCGGCGATGGAGCCTTCCTTCGTCACGTGGCCCACGATGAACGTCGGCACGCCCGTGCGCTTGGCGTAGGCCATCAGCCGGCCGGCGACCTCACGCACCTGGGTGATGCTGCCCGGCGCGTTGCCCAACTCCGGCAGGTACATGGTCTGGATGGAGTCCACGACGAGCGCCTGCGGCCGGAGCGCCTCGGTGGCCGCCAGCACCCGGTCCGCGTCCGTCTCCGCGAACAGGTGGATGGAGTCTCCCTCCACGCGCAGCCGCTCCGCGCGCATCTTCGTCTGGCGCAGGCTCTCTTCACCCGACACGTAGAGCACCGGGCCATGGCGGGCCAGCCTGTCCAGCGCGGCCAAAAGCAGCGTGGACTTGCCGATGCCCGGGTCTCCGCCCAGCAGCACCAGGGAGCCGCTCACCACGCCTCCGCCCAGCACGCGGTCGAACTCGGCGATGCCGGTGCGGCGGCGCACCTCCGTCTCGCCGCTGACCTCCTTGAGCAGCACGGGCTTCGCCGCGCCACCGGAGGCGCCCCACGCCGGGCGCTTCTCGTCCTGCTGCGCTCCGGCCTCCTCGAGCAGCGAGCTCCACGCGCCGCAGTCCGGGCACTTCCCCAGCCACTTCGCCGTCTGGTACCCGCAAGCCTGGCAGGTGTAGTGCGTCTTCGCCTTCGCCATGGGTGGGGTGTGTAGCGCACTACCCTGACGTTCCGGCGGGCTGTCGAGCAAGTACGACAGGTGAGCAGGCAGGCACGGTGTCAAGCCCCGTGCCAGCGAGTTGCCCTCCAGGGAGGGGCGACCCAGTTTCATTCCCACGGGCGGCGCGGAAACGCGCTGGCTCACAACAGCCAGGTGGGCGCCACTCCGTGCGCCCCCTTCACCACTCACAGTGAGGTCGTCATGGGGATCATCGCTTTCCTGGTCATTGGCCTTCTCGCCGGTTTGATTGCTCGCGCCCTGATGCCGGGGAACCAGTCCATGGGGCTCATCGCCACCACGCTGCTGGGCATCGTCGGCTCCTTCGTGGGCGGCTTCATCGGCTCGCTCTTCAATAGCGGCGGCCGCGTCTTCGACCTGCACCCCACCGGTCTGCTGTTCTCCGTGCTGGGTGCCCTCGCCGTGTTGTTCCTGGTGGGGCTGGCCGGCCGGCGCCGCGTCCACGTCTGAGGCACCCCTTCCCGATAGGGGAGGGTTTCTGGCCGGCGCCCCGGGTCTCCCGTGGGCGCCGGTCGTTTTTCAGAGGGAGAAAGGGAAGTCGTCAACCTGTCCGCGCTGAAGCGTTGACAAGTTTCGGCGGTCCGCGCAGCTTCGCGCTCCTCACGATTTCGAGGAGCCCATGTCCGACACCGCCGCCGCCAGCGAGTCCTTTCACGGCCATGCCCACACCGCCGCGCCCGCCCCGGAAGGCGTCGCCGTGCGTCATGACTGGGAGCTGGCCGAGGTTCGCGCCATCTACTCCATGCCCCTGTTGGACCTGGTGCACCGCGCGCAGACGGTCCACCGCGCCGTGTTCACGGACAACAAGGTGCAGCTCTGCTCCCTGCTGTCCATCAAGACGGGCGGCTGCTCGGAGGACTGCGCGTACTGCCCGCAGGCGGCTCGCTACAAGACGGGCGTGAAGGCGGAGAAGCTGATGGCGCTGCCGGAAGTGCTGGCCGCCGCGAAGAAGGCGCGCTCGGCGGGAGCCACGCGCTTCTGCATGGGCGCCGCGTGGCGCGAGGTGAAGGACGGCGCGCAGTTCGACAGCGTGCTGGAGATGGTGAAGGGCGTGCGCGCCATGGGCATGGAGGCGTGCGCCACGCTGGGCATGCTCACCGACAGCCAGGCGAAGCGGCTGAAGGAGGCGGGCCTGTCCGCCTACAACCACAACCTGGACACCTCGCCCGAGCACTACGGCGACATCATCTCCACCCGGCTCTACGATGATCGCCTGCGGACGCTGGGGCGCGTTCGCGACGCGGGCATCTCCGTGTGCTGCGGCGGCATCATCGGACTGGGCGAGTCGGTGGATGATCGCTGCAACCTGCTGCGCACGCTGGCCAACCAGGACCACCACCCGGAGTCGGTGCCCGTCAACGCGCTGGTGGCCGTGGAGGGCACGCCCCTGGCGGAGCAGCCCCGCGTGGACACGGTGGACATGGTGCGCACCATCGCCACCGCCCGCATCCTGATGCCGCAGTCCATGGTGCGCCTGTCCGCGGGCCGTCAGCAGATGAACGAGGAGGCGCAGCTGATGTGCATGATGGCGGGCGCCAACTCGCTGTTCTTCGGCGAGAAGCTGCTCACCACCGGCAACCCCGAGTACACCCAGGACATGGCCCTGTTGGAGAAGGCGGGCATCCGCCCCCTGGAGCCGAGGCAAGAGGGGTAGGGCGGCGCTCCGTGAGTGACGTGAAGCAGGCGGATCCAGCTCCGGTGCTGGACGATGTGGCCTCCACCTGGGCCCGGGAGGACCTCTCGGCGCTCCAGGCGCGGGGCTTGCGCCGCTACCTGGAGCCGTTGGATTCGCCGCAGGGGCCGGTGGTGAGGGTGGGCGGCGAACTGCTCGTCAACTTCTCGTCGAACGACTACCTGGGGCTGGCGGCCTCCGCGTCCGTGAGGGCCGCCGCCATCGCCGCCGTGGAGCGCTACGGGCTGGGCACCGGGGCCAGCCGACTGGTGGTGGGTGACACGGCGGTGCATCACCGGCTGGAGGCGCGACTGGCGGCCTTCGAGCGCGCCGAGGCAGTGCTGCTCTTCAACAGCGGCTATGCGGCGAACACCGGAATCATTCCCGCGCTGGTGGGGGCGGGGGACGCGGTGTTCTCGGACGCGCTCAACCATGCCTCGCTGGTGGATGGTTGCCGGCTGTCGCGCGCTCGCGTCGTCGTCTATCCGCACGCGGACGTGGAGGCGCTGACGAAGGCGCTGGCGGAGACGCCCGCGCGGCGCAAGCTCGTCGTGACGGATACGGTGTTCTCGATGGATGGGGACGTGGCTCCGCTGCGCGAGATTGTCGAGGCGTGTCGGGCGCATGGGGCCGCGCTGATGGTGGACGAGGCGCATGCCACCGGCGTGTTGGGCGCGCGGGGCGCGGGGCTGTGTGAGGAGCTGGGTTTGGAGGACCAGGTCGACCTGCGCATGGGCACGCTCAGCAAGGCGCTGGGAGGGCAGGGCGCGTACGTGGCCACGTCGCGCGCGGTGGCGGACCTGCTCATCAGCCGGGCGCGGCCGTTCATCTATTCCACCGCGCTGCCGGCGGCGATGTGCGCGGCGGCGGAAGCGGCGGTGGAGGCCGTGGAGAAGTACCCCGCGCTGCGTGAGCGGCTGTGGCGCAACATCCGGCGCTTCTCGGACGGGCTGCGTGCCCTGGGGCTGCGCGCGGAGCCTCGCAGCGCGGTGTTCCCGGTGGTGCTCGGCGGGCCGGAGAGGGCGCTGGAGGCGGCGAGGAAGCTGCGCGAGGCGGGGGTGCTGGTGAAGGCCATCCGACCGCCCACGGTGCCCGAGGGCACGAGCCGGCTGCGCTTCTGCCTGTCGGCCGAGCACACCCTGGGCCATGTGGACCTGGCGCTGGAGTCACTGCGTCAGGTGGGAGTGCACGAGCGTGGCGAGGAGTAGGGCTCGTACTGGGACGGGCGCTCGAGTCGCCGCGCCACGTGGGGAGTGCACCAACGTGGCGAGGAGCGGGTCCTCCCGTCACGCGCACCGGTGGCCGTTGCGCCTCTCCTCCTGTCCGTCGCTGATCCAAGAACGGAGCACGTCATGTCCAAGCCGTTCCAGATTTTCGTCACCGGAACCGACACGGGCGTCGGCAAGACGCAGACGTCGCGGGCCCTGCTGTCCCTGCTCGTAGACGCGGGGCTCGCTCCCGAGGGCTTCAAGCCCTACGAGAGCGGCTGTACTTCCCTGAAGGCCCCCTCCGACGCGCTCACCCTGCGCGAGGCCGCGCGGAGCACGCTGCCCCTGGACGTCCTCTGTCCGCACCGCTTCCGCGCGCCCGTGGCGCCGGGCGTGGCCGCCGCGCGCCTGGGCCGGGAGCCGGACTGGAACGTCACCCTGGCCGCCTGGGCGCGCCTGAAGCACGGGCCCGCGGTGGTGGAGGGCGCGGGTGGCCTCTTCGTCCCGCTCGACTCCCGTCACGACGTCATCGACCTCATCCAGGCGCTGCGCCTGCCCGTGCTGCTGGTGGCACGCGCCGGGTTGGGCACGCTCAACCACACCGCGCTGTCGCTCCAGGCGCTCGCGGCCCGCCGCATCCCCGTGCGCGCGGTGCTGCTGTCTCGCTCTTCCCAGGAGCGGGACGCTTCCGAGCGCGACAACCGCGCGCTGCTGGAGGCGCGGCACTCGGTTCCGGTGCTCGGGCCGGTGCCCTTCGAGGCCGACGCACGGCGCCGACACGCCGCGTTCCGCCGCGCCCTGCGCCCTCTGGCGCCGTGAGCGCGGAGGCCGAGAATTCGGCCTCCCGCGCGTTCCGCTTTCCCCGCGAGTGCTACAGGTCGCGCAAGTTTTCGGGTGACGCGGCAGTGAATTGGACGCGCCGTTTTTTCCGCGCGAGAACGCCTTCACGAATGGCGGACATCATCGACCTCACGTTCCTCGCGGACGTCCGACGCTTCTTCCACAAGCTCCTCGACCAGAGAGGGTTGTCCTACTTCCTCCAGAAGGACGGGGCCCGGCTGTTCCACATCGAGCCTACGAAGGTAGAGCTCGTCCTCCGCACCGCCCTGCGAGCCAGGGACCCGGAGCTTCCCCGGCCTCATGACAAGGCCATCGAGCATTGCCGGAAGGAAGTGCGCCGCGAGCTCATCCGCCGCGTCGCCAACGCCATGCTCCAGACGGGGCTGTGAGCCGCTTCTCCTTCCGCACCGACTTCTCCCGCACCCCCAATCCCCTGGCGGAGGCGCTCGCTCGACACCGCGGCCTCCCTCCGCTGGACCTCACCGTCTCCAACCCCACCCGCGTGGGGCTCCCGGCGCCCGACGCCGGACTGCTCCACCCTCCCGGCGCGCTGGACTACGCGCCGGAAGCACTCGGCCTCCCCTCGGCTCGCGAGGCGGTGGCCGCCTGGCTCTCCTCCCGGGGGCCTGTCATCTCCCCGGGGCACCTGGTGCTGTCCGCCAGCACCAGTGAGTCGTACGGCTGGCTCTTCAAACTGCTGTGCGAGCCCGGTGACGACGTCCTCGTCCCGGCCCCCTGCTACCCCCTCTTCGAGCACCTGGCGCGCCTGGAGGGCGTCGGCACGCGTCCGTACCGCCTGCCGCTGGCGCATGGCTTCGGCCTGGACGCTGGCGCCGTGGAGGCCGCGCTCGGTCCGCGCACCCGCGCCGTGCTCGTCGTCAACCCCGGCAACCCCACCGGCCACTTCCTGCGCGAAGGGGAGCTGGCCGCGCTCGCGGACGTCTGCGCGCGCCACGGTCTGGCGCTCCTCTGCGACGAGGTGTTCTCCGACTACGGCTGGGACGCGGAGCCCCACCGCGTGGCCACCGTCGCGGGGCGCGAGCTGCCCATGCTCACCTTCAGCCTCTCCGGCCTCTCCAAGGTCGCGGGCCTGCCCGGCCTGAAGCTGGGCTGGACTCACGTGGGAGGCCCCGCCGCCGAGCGGGACGAGGCCCTGGCGCGCCTGGAGTGGGTGGCGGACACGTACCTGTCCGTGGGCACGCCCGTGCAACTCGCCCTGCCCGCGCTGCTCGCGCACGCCCCCCGCTTCCAGGAGGCGCTGCTGGAGCGCGTGAGGGACAACCGCCACCGCCTCGTCTCCGCGCGTCCTCCGGGCGCACCGTGGGACATCGTCCCGGCGCACGGCGGGTGGAGCGCGGTGCTGCGGATTCCGAGGGCGCCGGGCGAGGAGGCGACGTGCCTTTCGCTCCTGGACGCGGGCGTGCTCGCGCAGCCCGGCTACTTCTACGACTTCGACTCGGGGGCGTTCCTGGTGCTGTCCCTGCTGACGCCGCCCGAGGTGTTCTCCGCCGCCCTGGCCCCGCTCACGCGGGTGCTGGGGGCGGCGGAGTAGCGCTCGCCCGAGGCTCAGGTCTCCGTCGGGGTGATGAGCTGCACCGTCTGGAAGGTGCCACCCTCGATGCGGAACAGCTCGTACTCGGATGGGGCCTCGCCGGTGGCGTCGAAGTCCAGCATGCCGCTGGCGCCCTGCACGTTGATGACCTTGCCGGTGCTGACCTCGTTGCGCGCGTCGGTGAAGCGGCTGAAGCCCAGGGGGTAGGTGGTGGCCGGGGTGCCCACGGGCGGCGTCAGCTTCGACAGGCCCACGGCGATGCGGTCTCCGGTGATGGGCTGCGGGTTGTTGACGTCCGCCCCCGCGGCGTAGGCCGCGCCCAGCGCCACCAGGTACATGGCGTCGTAGGCGTGCGCGGTGAAGGAGAACTGGCCCGGGTCGGTGTTGTTGTTGGCCGCGCGGAAGCGCTCCTTGAAGGTGTTGTACACGGTGTCGCCCGGACGGGCCTGCGCGGGAGAGGTGCCGTAGGCCCCTTCAATCTGGGTGCGCGCCGCGCCCAGCGCCGTGAAGAGGCCCGAGTCCTTGCTGGCATCCGTGAAGAAGTAGACCTGCCCCGTGCGGCCCCGCGAGACGGCCTGGCTGATGATTTTCGCGTTGTCCTCGGAGAAGCCCGCCATCACCGCCACGTCGGGCTTTGCGTCGACGAGGCGGGTCACCGCGGTGCTCACGTCCCCGTTGCGCTGGTACGGCGCGGAGGTCGTCACCCGGCTGGAGCCCAGCCGGGTGAGAATCGTGTCGAACAGGCCCTGGCCATAGGCGTCGTCCACGTAGACCAGGCTCACGGAGCTCACGGCGGCGAAGGGCCGGCTCTCGTCGGCCAGCGGCATGGCGTTGCGCACCAGGTCGGCGATGATGCGGCCCTGGAGCCGGTCCGAGGGCGCCGTGCGCCACACCAGGCCCACGTCGCCGGACGCCGTCGTCTTGTCGCTCAGGTTGGCGATGTCCGCGCTGGTGGAGGTGTGCGTCATCAGCAGCACGTTGTTGGCGATGGTGACGCTGCTGACGGCGATGGTCTGCGCGCTGCCGGAGGTGAAGATGACCGGCACGCCCTTCTCCGTCACCAGCCACTCCGCCTGCGTCTTGGCCCGCGCCGGGTCGGAGCGGGTGTCGCAGATGAGGAGGTTGAAGCTCCGGCCGCCAATGCCCTCGCGCTGGTTGATCTCCGTGATGGCCAGCTTGATGGCGTTGAGCGCCTGGACCTCCGACTCGTCCGGGCCGCCGGAGTTCGTCAGGGGCAGCGCCGCGCCCAGCAGGATGGGCCGTCCGGTGGTGGGGCCCACCACCTCGCCGCAGCCCTCCGGCTGGGGCAGGCAGAAGCCGGACGCCGAGCAGACCTGATTGGTGTCGCAGTCCGCGCTCGACTCACACTCGGTGAGGCCGCTCGCGGTGGTGAAGCTGCAGCCGGCCAGGAGCGCCGCGCAGCACGTCATGAGTCCCAGGGTCTTCATCAGAAGCTGACCTCCAGGCCCGCGCCGGTACCGCGAGGCGCCAGCGTCAGCCGGACCTCGCCCTCCACGGGGGGGCCGTCTTTCGGATACAGGATGATGGCGGTGATGGCGCCGGCCAGGCCCACGCCGAAGCCGATGTCAGCGAGCAGCGCCTTGCTCTTGGTGCTGTCCGCGAAGGTCTGCTTGGTGTCTTCCGTGCGCGCCGCGTCGAACTTCTCGCGCTCGCTGGACGCCTGCATGCCGAAGAGCACGCCCGCGCCCACGCCCAGCACGGCCACGCCGCCCACGGCGAACGCGGCGATCTTCTGCCGCTGGTAGGACTTCATCGCGCGAGCGAACTCGGCCTGCCGCTGCCGCTCGTTCTCCTCCTCCGCGCGCTTCGTCGCCAGCTGCTCCTCGTCCGCGCGGCGCCGGGCCGCGTCGGCCTCCTCCTGGAGCTTCTGGCGCTCGGCGTCGGCGGACGCCTGGGCCTGGTTCTCCTTGTCGAGCAGCATCCGCAGCTTGTCGATGCTGCGCGCGCTGCGCTTGAGCAGCGCCGGGTCCGTGCCCTCGGTGTTGCCGACGTACTGCTGGTACCAGGAGAGGGCCTCCTTCAAGTCGCCCGCGTTCTCCAGCGCCACGGCGATGTTGAAGATGAGGCGCGGGTTGGGCTGGGCCTCGTGGGCCTTCTTCAGCACCTCCGCCGCTTCGGCGTACTTGCCTGCCTGGTAGAGCCGCTCGCCGTCCTTGATGAGGGCCGCTGGATTCTTGGCGCCGCGCTGGGCGAGCGCCACCGGGGGCGACAGCACGAGTGCCGCCGACAAAACGAAGACCAGTCTCATGATGGACACAAGCCTATCGCGGAGCCGGCCTTCGGTCGAAGAGGGGGACCTCACTCTTCGTGAAACGAGCCGGGGCCGCTCCTACCCAGCGAATGGGTCAGGAAGCGGCCCCGACAGGTGCTTCAGGGCGCTACAGGCAGGCGACTAGTTCTCCAGCCGCGAAATCAGCAGCTTGCGCTGGAGCGTCAGGGCCTCGGGAGCCTTGGTGCCCAGCTGCTCGAAGAAGACCTCCTGGCTCTTCAGCTCGGTCTTCCACTCGTCCTCCTTGATGGAGGTGGCCTCCGCGATGACGTCCGCGGGCACGTCCAGGCCCTTGAGGTTGAGGCCCTCGTCGGCGCGCGGCACCCAGCCCAGCAGCGTCTCCTTCGTGGGGACGCGGCCGTGCACGCGGTTCACCACCCACTCCAGCACGCGCATGTTGTCGCCGAAGCCCGGCCACAGGAACTTGCCGTTCTTGTCCTGCCGGAACCAGTTCACCTGGAAGATCTTCGGGAGCTGGGGAATGGTCTTCTGCATGTCCAGCCAGTGCTGGAGGTAGTCGCCCATGTGGTAGCCGCAGAAGGGCAGCATGGCCATCGGGTCGCGGCGCACCACGCCGACCTTGCCGGTGGCCGCGGCCGTCGTCTCGCTGCCCATCGTCGCGCCCAGGAACACGCCGTGGGTCCAGTTGAAGGCCTGGATGACGAGCGGAACCGTGGTGGAGCGACGGCCGCCGAAGATGAGGGCGGAGATGGGCACGCCCGTCGGGTCATTGGCCTTGGGGCTCAGCGCCGGGTTGTTGGACATGGGCGCGGTGAAGCGGCTGTTGGGGTGCGCCGCCTTCTCGGGGCTGCCCTTCTTCCAGGGGCGGCCCTGCCAGTCGGTGAGCTCCTCCGGAACCTCGCCGTCCTTGCCCTCCCACCACACGTCGCCGTCGGCCGTCATGGCCACGTTCGTGAAGAGGGTGTCCTTGGAGATGGTCTCCATGGCGTTGGGGTTCGTCTTGTAGTTGGTGCCGGGGACGACGCCGAAGTAGCCGGCCTCCGGGTTGATGGCGTACAGGCGGCCATCCGGGCCCGGGCGCATCCAGGCGATGTCGTCGCCAACGGTCTCCACCTTCCAGCCCTTGTACTCGGCGGGCGGAATCATCATCGCGAAGTTCGTCTTGCCGCAGGCGGACGGGAAGGCGGCGGCGACGTAGGTCGTCTCGCCCTTGGGGCTCGTCACGCCGAGGATGAGCATGTGCTCGGCGAGCCAGCCCTCTTCACGGCCCAGGTAGCTGCCGATGCGCAGCGCGAGGCATTTCTTGCCCAGCAGCACGTTGCCGCCATATCCCGAGCCGAAGCTCCAGATGGTGTTGTCCTGGGGGAAGTGGCAGATGTAGCGGCGGTCCGGATTCACGTCGCCGGTGCTGTGCAGGCCGCGGTTGAAGTCGTCGCTGTCGCCCAGCATGTCCAGCGCCTGCTTCCCCATGCGCGCCATGATGCGCATGTTGAGCACCACGTAGACGCTGTCGGTCAGCTCCACGCCGATCTTCGTGAAGGGGCTGCCGATGGGGCCCATGGCGTAGGGCACCACGTACATGGTGCGGCCCTTCATGCTGCCGGCGAAGTGCTGCTCCAGCTTGGTGTACGCCTCTTCCGGCTCCATCCAGTTGTTGGTGGGGCCCGCGTCCGTCTTGTTGGGCGTACAGATGAACGTGAGGTGCTCCACGCGCGCCACGTCGTTCGGGTTGGAGCGGTGCAGATAGCAGCCCGGCCGCTTCTCCTGGTTCAGCGGGATGAGGATGCCCTCCGCCACCGCCTGGTCCGTGAAGCGCTTCTTCTCCTCCTCGGAGCCGTCGCACCAGACGATGTTGTCCGGCTGGGTCATCTTGGCCATCTCGGCCACCCAGGCCAGCAGCGTGGGGTTCTTCGTGGGGGCCACTGAGGCCGCCGCCGCCACTTGCGTTGAAGCCATGGAAGTTTCCTTGTGTTGTCTCAAGAGAGGGGACTCCCGATCCGGGTGAAAAAGGGCGAGGACCCTACCAGCGGGAGAGACGACAAAACTTCTGGAAGGGGCGCCCAAAAGCAACTGGCGTCCGGCAGTCAACCGCCCCTCCAGGCAGGGCTCTCCTAATTCCACTTATCAGCGCCCGGGCATCTAGTAGTTGACGGCGCGGTGCGGCAGGGACTCACTTCTCGCACCCGGAGGGTACAGGTTGGGACCCCTCCGGGTTTTATGACCATCGCCATCGTGCTGGGCATCGTCGTCGTCGCGCTGGTGTTGTTCACCCTGGACACCATTCCCATCGAGGTCAGCTCGCTGGGGGTGGTGTGCCTGTTGGCGCTGACCGGCGTGTTGACGCCCGCGCAGGCGTTCGAGGGCTTCAGCAACGACACGGTCATCTTCATCTTCACCCTGCTGGCGATGACGCAGGGGCTGGCCTCCACGGGCGTGGTGCAGCTCGTCGGGCAGCGGCTGGCCTTCTTCGCGCGCTTCGGCCACCAGACCTTCGTCATGGCGATGATGGTGGTGGTGGCGGTGTTCTCGTCCGTCATCTCCAACACGGTGACGACGGCGGCGTTCCTGCCGGTGGCGATTGGCGCGGCGAACCGGGCCAAGGTGCCCAAGAGCAAGGTGCTGCTGCCGCTGGCGTATGCGTCGATGCTGGGCGGCATGGTGTTCCTGTTCGGCACGTCCACCAACCTCGTGATGTCCGCGGCGCTGGAACGCATGGGGATGCGGGGCATCGGCGTGGCGGAGCTGGCGCCCGTGGGCCTGCCGGTGGCCATCCTCGGCATCTTCGTCGTGGTGCTGCTGGGGCCGCTCCTGTTGCCCTCGCGCGAGGGCAAGGGCGGTGAGGAGGAGTGGACGCTGCGCGACTACCTCACGGAGGCGGTGCTGACGGAGGACTCGCGCTACATCGACAAGCCGCTGGCGGAAATCACCGAGGGCCTGGGCCTGCGCGTCATCGGCATCGTCCGCGACGGGCGCGCGGTGTCGGCCGTGCCCACGGAGGTGTTGCGCGGGGACGAGCGGCTCCTGGTGGAGGGCACGCGCGAGGACATCCTCCGGGTGAAGGATCTGCGGGGCATCGAGATTCGCCCGGACCTGCGGCTGGCGGACGAGGAGCAACTCGACAAGGACACCGCGCTGGTGGAGGCCTCGGTGCCGTCGGGCAGCCCGCTGGTGGGCCGGAGCCTGAAGGAGGCGCTCTTCGTGGAGCGCTTCGGGCTGGTGTCGCTGGCGCTGCACCGCCACCCCAGCATCCAGCGCGTCACCAAGCTCCAGTTGCTGGGCCGCATCTTCGGCGAGCGGCGCATGTCGCTGTTGCCGCTCGCGGTGGGAGACGTGCTGCTCTTGCGCGGACCTCGGGCGAAGGTCGCGGAGCTGGCGGACGGCGGCGCCCTGGTGGTGCTGAGCGGCCACGACTACCAGCCGCCGCGCTACGGCAAGGCGCTGCTGGCGGTGACGCTGTTCCTGGGGGCGCTGGCGGCGGGCTCGCTGGATATCGTGCCGCTGTCGGTGGCGGGGCTCACCGGCATGCTGGCGATGATTGCGACGGGCTGCGTGGACGCGCGCAAGGCCTTCCGGGTGGACTGGCGCGTGGTGCTGCTCATCGGGTCGATGATGGCGCTGGGGCTGGCCATGGAGGTGAGCGGCGCGGGGAGGTTCCTGGGCCAGCGGGTGGCGGAGCTGGGCGACTACGGCGGGCCGCGCACGGTGCTGGTGGCGCTGATGCTGCTCACCATCATCCTGTCCGCGCCGATGTCGAATCAGGCCGCCGCGCTGGTGGTGCTGCCGGTGGCCCTCAACGCGGCAACGCAACTGGGCGTGGACATGCGGCCGTTCGCCATGGGCGTGACGCTGGCGGCGAGCTGCTCGTTCATCACCCCGCTGGAGCCCAGCTGCGTGCTCGTCTACGGGCCGGGGCACTACCGCTTCACCGACTTCTTCCGGCTGGGCACGCCGCTCACCGCGCTCCTGCTCTGCGTGCTGACGGTGGCGGTGCCGTGGGTGTGGCCGTTCGACGGGGCGAAGGCCCAGGCGTCCGTGTCAGTGGATGGCGGCGCGCAGGCCGACCTCGTCCAGCACGCGCGCCTCGTGGCCGAGCATCCACTCCAGTCGCTCGCGCACGGGGGCCTCATCGCCTCCGTTGGCGGTGACGGCCAGGCGGAAGAAGAGCGACTGGTGCCCGTCCTCGGACTGGGCCAGCTCTCCGTAGAAGCGGGCGAGCGCCGGGTCCGTGAGGCCTTCGGCGAGCAGTGACAGCCGCTCGCAGGAGCGCGCCTCGATGACGGCGGCGACGAGCAGCCGGTCCAACCTGCGCTCCAGCGCGGGCGTGCGCACCAGCTTCTGGAGGCCCTGGGCGTACGGGTCCCCCGCGTCCTTGGTGAGCGTCAGCCCGCGCGCCTCCATCAATTCGAGCACCCGGGCCAGGTGCGCGCTCTCCTCCCGCGCCAGCCGAGCCATCTGCGCCGGCAGGCCCGGCAGGTCCGGGTACGCCTGGAGCATGGAGAGGGCGTTGGCCGCGGCCTTCTTCTCGCAGTGGGCGTGGTCCACCAGCACCGCGTCGAAGTGCTCCAGCGCCAGCGGGAGCCAGCGCGGGTCCGTGGCGCGGTGGAGGATGACGGGGCCCTCTCCAGAGAGGGGACGGCGGGAAGGCGTGGGACGGCTCATGGAGGGCGCGGACCGTACCGCATCCACACCCAGGGCCGCGAGCTACTCCACCAGCACCAGGCGCCACGTGCGGCCGGCCAGGTAGCCGACCTTGCGGGCGATGCGCGCGGTGCTCTCGTCGCGCTCGTCCACGCGCATCGTCAGCCGGGGCAGCGAGGACAACAGGTGCCGGGAAATCTGCCCCAGGCACAGCGTCGCGTTCCCCTTCTTGCGCTCGGCGGGGATGGTGTAGAGGCCCTCCAGCTCCGCGCCGTACTGGGAGCGGCTGCCGATGTCGACCTTGAGCACCAGCGCGTCCTTCTCCTCCAGCACGTACGTGCGGCGCTGACGCACTCGCTGGACGACGCGTGCCTCGTAGCCGCGCGGGTCCTCCGACAGTGGGTCTCGCTCCAGGGCCTCCCGCACGTAGCCCTGGGCCAGGGGCAACAGCCGGGGCAGGTCCTCCTCGCGGGCCAGCCGGAGGAGGGGATTGGTGAAGGGCCCCAGGTCATCCGCGGAGACGGAGAACAGCCGCTGGGTGCGCGACAGGCGGGGCTTGCCGGGGGCCAGGCTGCGCAGGAGCGCGTCCACGGAGGACTTGTCGCCCACGGTGGCGCGCAGGCGCAGCGAGGAGGCGAGCGCGTCCGCGATGACGCTGGTGGCGCTGGCGTCGCTGGCGCTGGGGACGACGAGGCCTCCCTCACCGCCCACGAAGACGGCGGCGGTGAGCGCCTGGTTGTCGAAGCGGCCGTAGAAGGCGAAGGGGATGCGGCCCCGCGCGGCGATGCCGAACTCCTCCAGCAACCCCAGCAGGTAGAGGTTGTGGACCGGGTCCTTCGAAAGCAGCGCCCGCAGGGCATCCGCGTCCTGAGGGCCTAGCTGTTCGACGGAGACGGGCATTGAGGGGCGTGGGGGCCTCGGGACCTTACGCAGAACCGGGGCTCACGGGCCAGCCTCCTGGGGTACGCGGAATTCAAAGGGATACACCACCGTGGCGCTTCCGCCCCGGGAGGACGTCTGGAACCGGGCGTCCAGGAGCGAATCCAGGACGCACGCCTGCACCATGGGGTCCGGAATGGTGCTCACCAGCAGCTCCCCCCGTCTCATTTCGCCGGTGCCCCCACCCCGGGCTTCGATGAGGAAGCGAATCTTCACGCCCTGTGGGCCCCGGTTTCGCTGTGCGGCGTCCTGGAAACATTGCTGCACGAGCGGAGTGACGGCCTTGATGGCGGCCTGGAAGTCCGCGGGCGCGAGGTCCCCCTCGACGGATTCGATGATGGGCTCGGTGGTGATGACGCGGCGCAGGTCGGGCTGGTTGGGGCCGGGGAGGAC
>NZ_JABXEM010000144.1:0-28308 GCF_013372595.1 Myxococcus sp. AM011 | reverse complement strand
GTGGATGAAGTAGCGCTTCATTGGGATTCTCTGAGCAAGAACGTGCCCTTATGCGACGGCCGGGCACGGAAATCAGCTCTATGGCGAGCGGTATGGCCTGACGCTGGAGGATGCGCCGGGTGGGGGCGTGATTGCCCGGGTCGAGTTGCCGTTCATGGTGTTCGAGCAGGATGTAATGAAGCGGGCGGTGAAGGCCCGGGCTTGAGGGGGCAATCGTGGAAGGTGGTTGGCGAGTGCTGGTGGTGGATGACGAGCCGCTGGCTCGGGACAACGTGCGGCACCTGCTCGCGCGGGCGCCCGACGTCACGTCCATCCGGGAGTGCGAGGGTGGGCAGGAAGCGGTGGAGGCGATTCTCCATGAGCGGCCGGACCTGGTCTTCCTCGACGTACAGATGCCGGAGGTGGACGGCTTCGAGGTGCTGCAAGAGGTGGGGCCGGATCGGATGCCACCCGTCATCTTCGTGACGGCGTTCGACCGCTACGCGGTGCGGGCGTTCGAGGCGAATGCGCTCGACTATCTGCTCAAGCCCTTCAGTGACGTTCGCTTCAACGATGCGCTGGAGAAGGCGCGCAAGCAGCGGGCGACGGGCAGGGACAGGGCGCTGCTGGGGCGCCTGTCGGCGTTGCTGGAGACGTACCGGACGCCGGCTCCGTCGGGGCTGGAGACGTCTTCCGCCGAGGCGCCGTATCTGGAGCGCATCGCGGTGAAGACGGACGGCAAGGTGTTGCTCATGCCCGTCGCGGAGCTGGACTGGTGCGAGGCGGAGGGCAACTACGTGGTGCTGCACTCGGGAGGGCGCAGCCCCATGCTGCGCGAGACGCTCAACCGCGTGGAGCAGTTGCTGGATCCGAAGTGTTTCGTCCGCGTGCACAGGTCCACGCTGGTGAATGTGAATCGCATCCGGGAACTGGAGCCGGACGTGGACAAGGGCTGGGTGGTGGTGCTGCGAGATGGGACACGGCTGCGCTTGAGCCCGGGGCGGAAGCCGGCGGTGGAGGCACTGCTGCGACAGTCGTTCTGAGCCTCGCTGTTGGCCCGCCCGAGCCCCGGGCGAGAACACGGGCCGGCAAGGTTTCAGTCGTCGGCCGTGTCCTCACACATGCTGGCTGAATTTTCCGAGCTGGATGCGCAGCCTTCACTGGCGTCCCCATCGATCAAATCCGCCAGCCAACCTCGAAAACCAGTCAGTCCGAGCTGGCCGCCCGCATAGATTTCAACGGCCGCGGATGCCGCGGCCTGTCGTTGGGCCTTTGCGTAGCGGTAACCGAGAACGACTGCCCAGACCGCTCCGAGGAGCGCCACCACGACGCCCAGCACGACCGCCGCTTGGAGCATCCACGTCATGTCTACCTCCTGCTGGCCGCGACCATCTATATCAGGTTCAACCCCTGCCGCGCCTCGAATCAACAGGCCATGCAGGAGCCCGTGTGCAACTCGATGCACATCTGATGTTGGGGAACCTGCTCGGGTGTGCAAGCCGTTGCTCCCTCACGTGGCGATGCTGCCCCGGGCCGTGATGGGTACACTGCATGCAATAGCCCTCGGGGGGCTGCTGTTGGCCCCTTCCTGGGAGGCCCGCACATGCGAATGGGTTTCAACGATATCGGTGCCTGGGTTCTCGGCGGGCTCCTCACCCTCGCGACCTTGCATGACGCTCAGGCCGCGCCGCCCACAGAGGCAGACAAGCCCGTGGCCGTGGTCCTGGGCCGCGAGATTCCCCGGGCGGCGTTGGCTTCGGACGACAAAACGCGACAGTCCGAGCGCGCGGCGCGGAAGCCGGAGGACTTTGCCCGCTGGGAGTTCATGGACGAGGTGCAGCGGCTCATGGGATTCGTGATGCCCCCGCTCCTGGAGGACTACGCCCGACAGAGGAGCCTGGAGCCCACGAAGGAGGAGCTCCAGGCCTATATCGGTGCGACCTCCAAGTTCGAAAAGGAGGCGCTCATGCGGGCGAAGGAGGACAGCGAGCGACGGCGCGACGAACTCCGACGTGTGGACCTGCCGCCCGCGAAGCGTCAGGTGCTTCAGGCCGAACTGGAGTCGGCGGAGGAACTCGTGAAGGCCCTATTGGAGGGGATGGGCGAGGACCCCTCCATCGCAGCGGAGAAGTCGGAGAGGGCCCACTCCTGGGTCCTCTCGTGGAAGCTCCAGCGCGCCCTGCACCGCGAATACGGAGGCGACATCATCTTCCAGCAAGTGGGCCCGGAGGCGGTGGGGGCCTACCTGCCATTCCTGGAGGCGCGCCAGAAGGCAGGCGACTTCAAGGTCCTCGACGAGGAGCTGGGCCGCCGCTTCTGGGAATACGTGCGCCGGTCACCGGGCATCCGCATGAAGTCGGACGCGCTGGAGACACCGTGGTGGTTGATGAGCCCGGACCAGAAGTCCATCAAGTAGCGGCGTATTCTTCCGCCAATCCAAAACAAGTCAGGCCCAGGGTCCTCCGTGTTTCCTTGGGTGTGATGGACTGCCACACTTCCGGTGCGCTAGTGGCGTCAGTCCATGACCCCAAGAATGAATGGCATGGCTGGATTGTGGGTGGCGATGCTCGCAATCGCTGGGTGTACGAAGGACGGTGAGCAGGAGCTTCGCACGGGGCGCGTACTTCAGGCGGTGACGTCGACGGTGTCCGTGTCCGAGGCGGTGGAGTTCACCAGCCAGGGCATCACGCCGAACGGCGCGGCGTACCGCAACAGCCCGCTGATGGGCGTCTTCCAGACCGAGGACTATGAGATTCAAGTGCTGCTGCGCTTCCCTCAACTGAGCGTACCCGCCAGGTCCGTGGTCCAGAGCGCGACGCTCCGGTTCGCCGTGGAGACCTATACCGACGACTTCGCGATTCGTGGCTCGTATGTCCAGACGCCCTGGAGCTATCTCGCCGCGGGCCTGGGTTGGCAGTTCCGTGATGATGGCCTCGAGTGGGATCGGCTGGGCGGAGTAGGGCAGGGGACGGACCTGGTCGCCGGCACTTCGCTCCAGCTCACCACGTTTCCGAGCATCGTCAGCGTGCATGACGTGCCGCTCGACGTGGCCGTGGTGCAGTCGTGGGTCGATGACCCCTCCACCAACCAGGGGGTGATGCTGGCGAACTCGAAGGTCGGCAAGGTGGCCAAGGTGTTCTCCAGCCTGGCGACCCAGCCCGAGCGCCGGCCAGTCCTCACCCTCGAGTACACCGCGCCCACGCCGACCAGCGACACCACGGCTCCCACCGTGGCGATTTCCTCGCCCGTCGGTGGCACGACGGTGGACGGTGTGGTCGGAATCACCGTGACCTCCAGCGACAACATCGGCGTGACGAACGTGCAGCTGCGCATCGACGGCCGCAACCTGTCCTCTTCGCAGCTCAACACCCCCCAGTTCCGCAACGGTGACCACGTGCTGACCGCGCACGCTCGCGACGCCGCTGGCAACCTCACCACGTCGGCTCCCGTGCGAATCACCATCGACAACGAGCTCGTCGACACCGGCCCGCCCCAGGTCCAGGTCACCACGCCCATCGCCAACGAGACGGTGAGCGGGCCCTTCACGGTGCGGATGAGCGCGGTGGATGACATTGGCGTCACCCGGGTGCATGTCGAACTCGACGGCGTCCAGGTGGGCGACGCGGATCTGGCCGCGCCCTGGTCGGTGATGCTCGACACCGAGACGCTGCTGCCCTACGGCACCCGGCAGTTGACCGCGGTGGCGCGTGACGCCGCTGGCAACGTCGCCGTCTCGACACCGGTCTCCATCACCGTGAGCGCGCCACCGCCCGACACCAGCCCGCCGCAGGTCCAGATTGTCTCGCCCGCGAGTGGTGTCTCGGTGGGTGGCACCATCCAGATCAAGATCGACGCGCAGGACAACGTGAGGGTCGCCGGCGTCCAGTTGAAGGTGAACGGCCAGAACGTCGGGAGCGAGGACCTCACCTATCCCTATTGGATCAGCGTCCACACCACGCAGGTCGGCGATGGCACCTTCCCGGTGACGGCGGTGGCGAGGGATCGCGCCGGCAATCTCACCACGTCGGCGCCCATCACGCTCACCATCGCCAACGGGCCCCCGGTGGTGCTCCCCATTCCGGTGGCACACCCCCGCCTCTGGTTCACCGCCGCCCGGCTGGCTCGGGCCCAGGCGTACTTCGCGCAGAACCCATACACCCCGGTGACTGTCGTGCAGGGGCCCGAGGCGGCCATCGACGCCGCGATGCACTCGCTCATCACCGGCACCCCGGCGTCGTGCCGCGCCGCGATTGACTGGGCGGTGGCCACCGAGATTCCCATCACCGAGAACACGGTGTCGAGTGACCCCGCTCGCTGGTTCGGCGAGGGCATCATCCTCACCTATGACTGGTGCTACGCCCACCTGCTGCCGGCGGAACGCACGACCTTGGAGACCCGCTGGAACTTCGTGATTTCGGCGCTCAATGACAACCCGTGGGGCGGCATTGGCATGGAGGGCAACAACTACTACACGGGCTATTTCCGCAACTCGATTCTGTGGGCCATCGCGAGCTGGCATGAGAACCAGCCGTACGCCAACAACCTCCTGCAGTACGCGATGAAGTCGCGTTGGCGGTTCTCGCTCCTGCCGTACCTGGACGGAGGCGCCGCGGGCGGTGCCCCTCATGAGGGGTCGACGTATGGCCGCAGGACGTTCGGCTACATGACGGTGCCGTTCACGTCGCTCGGCCTGCATGGACACGACATGTGGAATCAGACCGGTTACTTCATGGAGTCGGTCTTCTGGTCCATCTATTCGACGACGCCGGGGCTCAGCCGGATGGGCCAGTTCCAGCTGTTCGAGACGTTCCCGTTCAATGACGACGAGCGCTGGCTGGACCGGTGGGATACCAACAACACCTCTCAGACCACGCTGGGCAGCTACTTCGCGCCGTTGATTGAGGAGTGGTCGGACCAGCCCATCGCTGGCTATGCCAAGCGCTTCCTGGAGCTCACGGGCCATCCGATTGACGACCGGCTGGTCCGGTATGTCTACAGCGACTCGGTGGCGGCGGTGACTTCGAGGGACCTCGCCGAGCTGCCGCTCGACTACCACGCGCGCGGTCTGGGCATGGTCTACGCCAAGACGTCATGGGCGTCCGATGCGACCATGATCAACCTGCAGTTCGGGCGGACCGCCAACGCGGGACATGCCCACCGCGACTCCGGCAACTTCCAGTTGTGGCGAGCCGGCGAGTTCCTGGCCCGGGAGACGGTGGGCTATGCGGACTCGATTGTCGGCTACGCGGGCGGCGCGGCGGTCGACACCGAGTCGCCGGTGGCACACAACACCCTCCTGTTCGAGGGGATGGGCACCGTCGGCTACTACCACCACGTGCCCCAGATGCTGCGGCTCTCATCGTCGGCGGTGGCCAACTACGCCGCGGTCGACCTCACGGGTGTGTATGACGTGAATGACGAGTGGGCCCACCGGGAGGAGGAGGTCGGCAACCCCTACGCTGGCCGGGTGGTGCGAGAGACGTTGTTCATCCGTCCGCTGGAGACCCTCGTCGTGTTCGACCGGGTGGAGAGCGGTCAGAATGACGCCTCGGTGGACAAGACCTTCTTGATCCACTTCCCGTCGAACCCCGTGCTCACGGGCAACACCTGGTCGGCGACCAGCGGCACCCAGGCACTGCGGGTCAGCACGTTGGTGCCGGCGAATCCGACCCGGAGGATCATCGATGAGCGCGGGCCGATTCGCCCGAATGGCACCTACCCGTACCGGGTCGGCCAGTTCCGAGGGGAGATTGAAACCAACGGACAGGTGGTGAGCCACTTCCTGAACGTGGTGCAGGCCAGGGCCGTGACGGGCGGCGCGGACCTTCAGCTCACCCTCAACGAGACGCCGACTTCGTACACGGTGACGATGGTCCACCCGACCCGAGGCAGCGCGGTGGTCACCTTCGAGAAGGGAATCGCGAGCTCGGGTGGCAGCTTCGGCTACGCCGCCAGCGGAACAGTGACGCAGACGCCGCTGCGCGCTGGGGTCCAGTCGATGGCCGTCACTCCGAGCGGGCCGGTGTGGGCGCCGTGATTCGCTGATAGGCAAGGGTCGCCTCGTGCACGCCATCCCCGTGGAGGCGTGCATGCGGCGCTCTCGTCGAAGGCGGAGGCCACGAGAACGGCCTTCTCCTTCCCGGCATTCGAGTCCGCGCGCTGGAGCGAGCTCTCGCGAGGGGCCCGGCATGGGTCGGCTCACACGCCGTGCGTCGCCTCCGCGAGGGCCGCCGGAATCGTCTCTCGCATCAGCTCCACGAACCTGCGCAGTCGCGCGGGATGGAAGCGCGCATACGGATAGAGCAGGTACATGGGCAGCGGCGCAGCCCGCCAGCGAGGTACCAGATGCACGAGCCGGCCACTCACGATGTCCTCGCGGAGCACCCAGGCGGAGGCCACGCCGACACCGAGCCCGTTCACCGCGGCGCTCCGGAGTGCGTAGAGGCTGTCCGTGCTGAGGCGGGGATTGAAGGCAATGGATTGGACCTCGCCGGTCTCCACCTGCGTCAGTGAGAGTTCGCCGCGATAGAACGTGCGGAGGGAGAGCCACGGCAGTCTTGCCAGCTCGTCGGGATGGGTCGGCGCGGGGATGTTCGCGAGCACCGACGGCGCGGCCACGACGATGCGCGGCACCTCCGCCACCCGGATGGCCACCACGCTGGGGTCATGCACCTCGCCGACGTGGATCGCGCAGTCGATACCATCCGCGATGAAGTCCACCGCCCGGTCATGCAGCAGCCACTCGACCGACACTCGCGCGTGGCGGTTCAGGTACTGCGTCAGCGGCTCCACCAGCAGTTGTTGCCCGAACGCATGCGGCACGACGACGCGCAGCGTGCCCTCGGGTTCGTCGCTCGCGCCCCGCAGGTCGGCCTCGAACATCTCCCAGTTGGCCAGCAGCTCCTTCGCGCGCTCGTAGCAGCGTGCGCCGTCCTCGGTGAGCTTCATCGCATGCGTGGAGCGTTGAAGCAGCCGCAGCCCCAGCGAGCGTTCGAGCGCCTGGAGCCGACGGCTCACCGTGGGCTGCGTGGTGCCCAACTGCGCCGCGGCGGAGGACAGGCTCCCGGCGTCGACGATGCGGAGGAAGGTCTGCATCAGCTCGAGCCGGTCGGCGGTGGGCTGTGCGCTCCGACTTGGGGACCTGCTCGGTCGACCAGGGCTGGTAGGGCGGGGCTTCATGCACGGAACGTATAGCCGCTGTGCGGAGCGCGCTACTACCGACCCTCTTCCCTCGGGGACACACTCATCTCGACTCGCACCGCTGGGGTGAACACCATGTCCTTCATTCGTTCCGTACATGCAACCGCTGGAGACGCGCCGATGCCCGAAGGGGCCTCCCATTCCATGGCCCTTCCGCCCCAGGCCCAGGCCACGAGCAGCGGCGACACCGCGCCCCTGTCGCGCCGCCTGCGCCTGCTGCTGGCCGCGAGCGCCGGACTGCCGGTGGCCGCGCTCTACTACGCGCAGCCGATGCTGGGAGTGATGGGGGCCTCCATCGGCGCCTCGGACACCGCGGTGGGGCTGCTCCCCACGCTCACCCAGCTCGGGTATGCGCTGGGCATCCTGCTGCTGACGCCCCTGGGAGATCGTTTCGACCGGCGCCGCATCATCCTCATCAAGGCGGCCCTGCTGAGCGTGGCGCTGCTGCTCAGCGGCCTGGCCCCCAGCATCGGCCTGCTGCTGGTGGTGAGCTTCGCCGTCGGCCTGACGGCGACCATGGCTCAGGACATCGTTCCGGCCGCGGCGGCCCTGGCTCCCGAGCGTGAGCGCGGCAAGACGGTGGGCACGGTGATGACCGGCCTGCTGCTGGGCATCCTTTTGTCGCGAGTCGTCAGCGGGGTGGTCGCCGAGCACTTCGGCTGGCGCGCCATGTATCTGATTGCCGCCGCCAGCGTGGCGCTGATCGGCCTGGTGGCCTGGCGGGGACTGCCGCGCTTCCGTCCGACCAGCACGCTCTCATATGGCGCACTGCTCGGTTCGCTCGCCAGCCTGTGGCGAAGGTACGGCGCCTTGCGCAGGGCCGCGCTGGCACAGGGCCTGCTCTCGGTGGGCTTCAGCGCGTTCTGGTCCACCCTCGCGGTGATGCTGCATGGCGCGCCATTCCACCTGGGGAGCGCGGCCGCTGGTGCCTTCGGACTGGCGGGCGCGGCGGGGGCGTTGGGCGCGCCGGTGGCGGGTCGCCTCTCGGACCGCTTCGGTCCCGAAGTGGTGACGCGCCTGGGAGCGGGGCTGACCGCGATCGCGTTCGCCACCCTGTTCGCGACGCCGTGGCTGGAGCCGGATGCGCGACTGTGGTTGCTCGCCGGCAGTGCGATCGGGTTCGACCTGGGCGTCCAGATGACGCTCGTGGCGCACCAGACGATTGTGTTCGGCATCGACCCCGCCGCGCGCAGCCGCCTCAACGCGGTGCTGTTCGTCACCATGTTCATCGGCATGGCCGTCGGCGCGGCGAGCGGCAGCCTGGTGCTGGCCCGGTGGGGATGGGGGGCGGTGACGGTGCTCGCGACCACCTCGGCGGTGGCGGCCTTGCTGGTCCGACTGGCTCCGGGCGCACGCACGGCTCGCTGAGCCACGGATGCATGGCCATTACGACGCTCCCGCACCCTCGAATGATATGGCTGCATCCCTGGTCCGTTCATTCGAACTCAGAGGTGCAACCCTCACCTCGAGGAGCGTGAATGAACCCATCAAGAGGCGCTGGCGTTTCCCGTGCGGTGTGTCTGCTGCCGGTTGCCCTGCTGTTGCATGCCTGCGGTGGAGCCGAGGTGGCGGAGGTCGATTCCCTTTCCGCGCAGCGGTCCGTCGCCAGGGTGAACGGATGCTTTTCCTCTATGGGGAAAACGACCCCTGGTCCGCTGGCCCCTTCGAGGTGCGGGAGCGCAACGACTCGTTCCGCTTCTACGTTCCGGACTCCAATCACATCAACGCGAGCATCACCCGTCTGCCCGAGGCGGAGCGCACGCTGGCCCTGTCACGGCTCTCCACCTGGATGGGCGTCACCCCGCCAGCCGTCGGTGCTCAGGGCCTGGCGGTTGAATCTCCGGCAGACGTCGCGCCCCTGGTGGAGGCGCGCTCCCGGCTGTAGTGCGGGGGACGTGAGGTCCGGTGCTCCCGCATGCCCTTGAGCTGGCATGCGGGAGGGCACTGCCCGCCTCCTACTGCCGGGCCATCGCGATCTTGAAGAGCTCCTCGCGCGAGACGAAGTGGTCGAAGTCTTCCTTGCCCTTGTCGAGCTGCACCCACTTCACGCGGCCGGTGAACTTGCTGTCGCCGTTGTGGAAGCCCTCGGCCACGGACGTGCCCAGGTCAATGCCCACGTCGGTCGTCTCGTCGCCAGAGAACACCATGGCCTGGGTGGTCTCCACCCGGCCACGGCCCACCGGCTTGCCGTCGACGTACAGGGTGACATCACCTCCCTTGCCGATGCCGCCGCCGTCGTACTTGAACTCCATGCGGACCTGGTGCGTGCCAGGAGGCAGCTCGCGGTCGGCTTCGACGTAGAACCGACGCAGTCCGCAGTAGTTGTAACAGTAGGAGAGTCGGCCCCCACGCACGAAGAGGCACCAGCCGCCGAAGCTGCCACCCTGCGCGACGATGATGCCGCTCGCTCCGCCGTCCGGTATCTCCAGCTCCGCGGTGACGGAGTGCGACTTGTTCTTGATGTTCAGCACGGAGTTCTCGGTGAGCCGTTGCATGGAACCCGAGAGAAGCTGTGTGTCTCCCTTGATGAGTTCGGGCCGTCCGGCCAGCTCCGAGTTGAAGCGCTCGATGCTTCGGTCATCTAGTGGCAGCGCGTAGTACTTGGTGGCCTCGATGATGAAGAGCTGCTGCAGCTCGTGCAGCTTCTCCGGTTGCTCGGCGGCGAGGTCGCGCGCCTGCGTCCAGTCCTGGGTCGTGTCGTAGAGTTCCCAGACATCGTCCTCGAGGCTCGTTGGCGACGTGGAATCCCACGGAGTGCGATGCTTCGTCACCGCCGTCCACCCCTGGTGGTAGATGCCCCGGTTGCCGAACATCTCGAAGTACTGCGTTTCATGCCGCTCCGGCGCCTTCGCGTCGTCGAAGCCGTAGCGCATGCTCACGCCCTGAATCGGGGTCTGCTGCACGCCGTGGACAATCACCGGCTGGGGCAGGGTGGCGGCTTCCAGAATGGTGGGCGCCACGTCGATGACATGGGCGAACTGCGAGCGGACCTCGCCCTTCGCGGAGATGCCCTTGGGCCAGTGGACGATGCAGCCGTTGCGGGTGCCGCCGTAGTGCGAGGCCACCTGCTTGGTCCACTGGTAGGGCGTGTCCATGGCATGCGCCCAGCCCACCGCGTAGTGGTTGTACGCGTCCGGGGTGCCGAGCTTGTGCATGTTCTGGATGAGGTACTCGGGCGTCTCCACGCCCATCACGTTGTTGAAGAGGAGGTTTTCGTTGAGCGTGCCGTTGAGAGTGCCCTCGGCGGAGGCGCCGTTGTCGCCGATGATGTAGTAGACGAGCGTGTCCTCCAGCACGCCCATCTTCTCCAGCGAGTCGATGAGCCGTCCCACGTGGAAGTCCGCGTACTCGAGGAAGCCCGCGTACACCTCCATCTGTCGCGCGAGCACCGGCCGCAGCTTCTCCGGCATGTCCTCCCAGGAGGGGATCTCCTTGGGGCGTGGAGTGAGGGTGGCATCCTTGGGGATGACGCCGAGCTTCTTCTGCCGCGCGAAGATCTCCTCGCGCAGCCCGTCCCAGCCGCCGTCGAAGCGGCCCTTGTACTTGTCTGCCCACTCCTGAGGCACGTGGTGTGGTGCGTGGGTGGCGCCCGGGGCGAAGTAGACGAAGAAGGGCTTGTCCGGCACGAGCGCCTTCTGCTGGCGCACCCAGCCAACGGCCCTGTCCGTCATGTCCTCCATGAAGTGGTAGCTCTGGTCTGGCTTGTGCTCCGGCTCGATGGGCACCGTGTTCTCGTAGAGGGCCGGGTGCCACTGGTTCGTCTCCCCTCCGAGGAAGCCGAAGAAGTACTCGAAGCCGGAGCCCGTGGGCCACCGCTCGAAGGGGCCTACCGGGCTCGTCTCCCAGACGGGCACCTCGTGGCACTTGCCGAACTGCGCCGTGCTGTAGCCGTTGAGCTTGAGGACCTCCGCCACCGGCGCGCAGTGGTTGGGGCGCACGCAGCTGTAGCCCGGCGAGGAGGTGGCGGTTTCGGTGATGCCGCCGAAGCCCACCGCATGGTGGTTGCGGCCCGTCAGGAGCGCGGCGCGCGTGGGTGAGCAGAGCGCCGTGGTGTGGAAGCGGTTGTAGCGCAGGCCCTGGGCAGCCAGACGCTCCGCGGTGGGGGTGTTGATGACGCCGCCGAAGGCGCTGGACGCCGCGAAGCCCACATCGTCCAGGAGGATGACGAGGACGTTGGGCGCGCCCTTGGGAGGCCGAAGCTGGACGATGGGAGGGAACTTCGCGCTCGGGTCCCTGGCGCTGAATGGACGCACGCCCTGATAGGGCTGATCCGGGATGGGGAGGACCTCTCGCTGAACAGATTCATTCGGAGACGGAGTCTTCCCATTGCCCGTCGGATGCTTGCCGTTCTTCTTCATGTGTTCCCCCTGTCGCCGACCCCGCAACCCTGAACCGCCTGAAAATATGAATGGCGGCCTTCAGGCCCATCAGCCCTTGAGGCGGGGCAGGTAGGGCATTCCGGACGTGGCATCGGAGGGGAGGGCTCGCGCGGCCGGGCCGTAACCGTTTCCCCGCTCCGTCGGAAATGAGGCACCTGTACGGATTTTCAGATGTTTTCCGAGGCTCGCCCGGACCCCAAAAAGACGCAGTGCCTACATGTTCGTACGTACAGTGGAGAGACTCATGCCAAAAGCCGAGACAATGCGTCGCAATTGCCTGAGACAGAAAGTGCAATGCCTACATGAACGCGTCTTCAGGCATTTCCGACCCCACTTTCAGGAAGTCTCACCTGTCCTGGCGTGCAATGCCTACATGAACGCGTCTTCAGGCATTTCCGGCACCCACGTCGCGCGGCGCATGGGGCCGGGACACGACCGCTCAACGGGAGCACGGAACCACCGCGCTCCCGAAGCAATCACTATCAAGACGGGAAATGTCTCGTCTGTGATTGGTCAATGGCAGACGTGAAATCTACTCGCCCGACCGCTGGCGATTGAGCCGGTCGTAGTGCCGGTAGCCCAGCTTGTCGAGCGCGTGCGACGGCGCGAGGCCGATGTCGACCAGCGTCTTGATGTCATACGTGCCCGTGAGGACAGGGGGCGCGTAGCTCCGGATCGCCGTGGGCGTGCGGAACTTCTCCAGCGGGTAGAGGACCTTGCTGGTGTGGACGTGGATGAAGTGCGCGGCGGACTGGCGCTGCCAGCCGGAGACGCCCGGCGCGGTGATGACGTGGGGCGTGGCGAGGAACGTGCCGCCCGTGAGGATCTCCAACTGCTGGCCCACCTGCGCCACGATGCAGCCCGCGGGCGCGGTGCCTCGCACCTTGCGGCCCTGCGGCTCCTCGAGCGTCGCGCGCGTGCGCAGATACAGGCCGCTCTTGTCATCGGGGCTCGGGGCCGGCTTCCCTTCGGGGTCGAGGAACCGCCCACCGGGCAGCAGCGTCAGGAGGTTGAAGTCCGTGTGCTCCTCGCCCCAGACGATGTCCGTGTTCACCTGCTCCGGCTTGAGCGACAGGTACTGGAGCGCGCGGGTGATGTGAGGGGCCTTCTCGCAGAGGGACGTGAAGGTGTCCTCCGCGAGCCCCAGCGCCATGGCCGAGCCGCGCAGCAACTGGAGGCCCGCCTCGTGGAGCGAGCGGCCCAGCGTCATCAGGCCTTCCTGGAAGTACGGCGGCGCATCCGGCGGCCACACGTTCTCCGGATACAGCTCCGGGAACTCCATCGCCGCCACCTCGTCGTTGGGGTAGGGCGCGACGAAGTAGCACTCCTTGAAGTCCGGCTGGCCGTTGCCGGCGACGGCGACCTCCGTGTTCGGCGGTGTCCAGCCGCGCTGGTACCAGAGGTCGGCGCGGCCGTAGGGCTTCTTCGCCTCGGCGGGACGCGCGATGAAGGCGGCGAAGGCGTCGTAGTAGCGGTGGAGCGCCTGCGTGTCGACACCGTGGTTCTTGATGTAGACGAGACCGAAGACACCAAATGCCTCGCGCAGCGCAGTCGCGGCGCGCTCGATGCGAGTGGCATCTCCCGAGGCGAGGTCCGCGAGGTCGACAGTCGGAATATTCAGGGAAGAGGTCTCGGCCATGGTTCCCCTAGGTGTATCGCTCCTCGCGCCCAAAGGGGAAGGCCTCGTGGGCCCCCTCCCTGAGTGCAAATCCCGCGTTCCTTCCCAGGGGCGGGGCACTCCCGGAGTCGGGCCGGGTGGGCCGTTCAGCGCACCACGGGCAGGGGGAAGCTGAACGGCTTGCCGTCCGACGCCACGGCATGCCCGGGCACCACCTCGGCGGCGCCGTGGCCCCGGCGCTGGGGCCTGAAGGTGGCCTGCGGGTCTCGGGCGGACGCCTTGCCCCCATGGAAGACGGCGAAGCGGGCCGTCACCGCGCCCACCGTGGTCAGCAGGTCCGCCGCCACCTGCTTCCAGCGCCGCCGCCCCGGGAGCGCATCCACCAGCAACCCCGCGACGGAACAGGCGCGAGAGGCCTTCCACAGTGTCCCCGACACGCCCTCGTCCAGGGGCCGGGCGACCTCTGGAGCGCGTCGGGCGTCGTGCTCCATCGCATACCCCATGGCCAGCTCCGCCACCTTGCCCGCCAGCCGGTAGGGGCGGAGCACCCCCGCCTCACGCGGTGTGTGGGGGAGGAGCGACAGCAGGCTGCCCGCGCTCGCGGTCGCCGAGGCCATGAAGAACAGGGGCAGGGTGCGCCGGGTCGCCTGCCACAGCGGCACCGCCGTGTTGTTCAACAGCACGGCCGTGTAGCCCGCGAGCGGCATCCCCAGCAGCGCTGCCGAGCAACCCGACACCTTCCCCACCGCGCCGAGCACCCCGCGCGAACGTCCCAGCACCAGGCCCACCGTGTTCAGCCCGCCCGACAGCGCCAGCACCCAGGAGCCGATGCTCATGGGCGAGGTGGGTCGGAACACGCGCAGCATGTTGAGGAAGCGCTCGGGTCGCCCGAGGTCGGCGATCAACAAGCCCGCGCTCAGCATGTCGCCCACCGTCCCGAGCTGACGGCACCGCCTCGCGAGCGGATTCAACTCCTTCTCGCCGAGCACATCGATGACCAGCCCCATGAGGCTCGCGGCGCCCGCCACTCCTCCCACGAAGAGATAGGTGGGGATGGTGGCAATCCAGACCGGCTGCTTGATGGCGGGGAGCCCGTGGTAGCTGGGCGAGCCGGCCGAAGCCACTCCGGAGCGAGAGGGAATCGACGACGACACCGTGTGCGCGGGGTTCGCCCCGTCCAGGTCTGTCACGCGCTGCTGCGCGCCCTCGCCCAGCAGTGTCCCCAGCGCTGGGTTCACGTTGCGCCCATCGCCGCGCTGCTGGAGCTTGTCGAGGAACGAAGGCTCATCCTTCCCGGACGAACTCATGGGCTCCCCCGTCGACCGAACAGCACCGCGCCCACGGCCACCGCGGCCATGCCGAGCGCGCCCAGGGCCACGGCGCTCCAGGCCTCCTTCGCCTTCATCGTCGGAACGACGGGGTCGGGCGGCAGGTTGTAGACCTCCGGCTTGTCCACCAGCAGGAAGAAGGCGTTGAGCCCGCCCGTCCCGGGTTGGTTCGCCGCGTCCTTGCCGTAGAGATACGCGCTGATGATGCCCTGGTCGTGCAGCTCGCGGACCCGGTTCTCCGCGCGCTCATGCAGCACGTCCAGGTCCCCGTAGGCGATGGACTCCGTGGGACACGCCTTCGCGCACGCGGGAGTCATGCCGTCGCCCAACCGGTCGTAGCAGAGCGTGCACTTCCAGGCGCGCCCGTCATCCGGACGTCGGTCGATGACTCCGAAGGGACACGCCGTCACGCAGTAGCCGCAGCCGTTGCAGACATCCGGCTGCACGTAGACGGTATCGAACTCGGTGCGGACGATGGCGCCCGTGGGACAGGCCTCCAGGCACCCGGCCCGCTGACAGTGCTTGCAGACGTCCGACACCATCAACCAGGAGAAGTCCCCCACGCCCGTGGCGTGTCCCGGCAGGGGCACCGGCCGCTCCACGAAGGCCACGTGTCGCCACGTCGAGCAGCCGAGGTCCCCAGTCTGGTCATAGGACATCCCCGTGAAGTGGAAGCCGTCGTCGGGGAGCTGGTTCCATTGCTTGCAAGCCACCTCGCACGCCTTGCAGCCGATGCACGTCGTCGAGTCGGTGAAGAAACCCTTGCGGCTCATGGGCTATCGCTCCTCGTCCTTTTTCTTCTCCTGCCACGGCACATGGTCGACCTCACCCGCGCGCGAGCTGTCGCGTCGGTGGAGCTCCAGCCCCTCGGGCAGCGCGGCTTGGGTGGCGCCCGAGGCGGCGCGCGCGCGGGTGGCCTGACGTCCCTCGACGACGTCGCAGGTGAGGGCCTTGGACTCCTGGATGTCCACGTTGGGGTCGGCGACCAGCGGGAGCAGCTCGTTCGCGCCGTCTCCTCGGATGCGCCCCGTCACGCCCCAATGGTAGGGGATGCCCACCTGATGCACGGACGTGCCGTTGAGCTTCAGCGGCCTCAGGCGCTCGGTGACGAGCACCCGGCACTCCAGGTCTCCTCGCGCGGTGCGCAGCGTCGCCCAGCCGCCGTTGCTCAGGCCTCGCTCGCGGGCCAGCTCCGGTGACACCTCGCAGAACTGCTCCGGTTGCAGCTCGCTCAGCCACGACAACCAGCGGCTCATGCCTCCCGCCGTGTGGTGCTCCGTGAGGCGGTAGGTGGTGAGGATGAACGGATAGCGCGGGTCTCCCCAGGCGCGGTGATAGGGGTTGCCTCGCCGTGGCCACTCCAGGCGCGTCGGGTTGCACTGCTGCCCGTAGAGCGCGTTCTTCACGGGCGACTCCATGGGCTCGTAGTGAGCAGGCAGCGGACCATCCATCATCCCGCCAGGCGCGTAGAGCCACGCCTTGCCGTCGGCCTGCATGATGAACGGGTTGTCGCCCGCGAGCGCCTCCACGCCCGAGGCACCCGGAGGAGGGCGGTAGTCCGGTGGCAGGTCCACGATGAAGTCCGGCACGTCCTCGCCGGTCCACCGGCGTCGGGCATCGTCCCACCAGACGTACTTCTTGCGCTCGCTCCAGGGCCGCCCCTCTGGGTCCGCCGACGCGCGGTTGTAGAGGATGCGTCGGTTGGCGGGCCAAGCCCAGCCCCACTCGGGCGCCACCCAGGTCTGCTCGTGTCCGGGCTTGCGGCGCGCGGCCTGGTTGACGCCGTCCGCGTAGGCTCCGGAGTAGATCCAACAGCCGCTCGCGGTGGTGCCGTCGTCCTTCAAGGCGGTGAAGCCGCTCACGGGCGTCCCATCCGCGACGGTGTAGCCGTTGATCTCCCGGAGGACGGCCTCGGCGCTCGGCTCGTCGTGCGCGCCCTTCGTGGGGTAGTCCCACGTCAGCTCGCGGAGGGCCTGGTCCTTCGTCTCTCGCGAGTCGGCGTACAGCGCCTTCAGTCGACGGCCCAGGTGGAAGATGAAGTGGAGCTCGCTGCGCACGTCCTCGCGTGGTTCGACGGCGGCGTGGTGCCACTGGAGCATCCGCTGCGTGTTGGTGAAGGAACCGTCTTTCTCCGTGTGCGCGGCGGCGGGGAAGAAGAAGACCTCCGTGCGGATGTCTTCGGTCTTCACGTCACCGCGCTGGATTTCGGGAGCGGTGCGCCAGAACTCCGCCGTCTCGATGAGCGTGAAGTCGCGCACCACCAGCCAGTCGAGCTGACGCAAGCCCTTGCGCTGGAGTGCTCCATTCATGGAGCCCACCGCCGGGTTCTCCCCCATGACGAAGTAGCCCCGCACGCGGCCGTCGGCCATGTCCGCCACCGTCTGCATGTGCGAGTGGTTGCCGGTGAGGCGGGGCAGGTGACGGAAGCCGTACTCGTTCTCCTTCGTCGCCGCGTCACCGAACCACGCCTTCAACAGCGAGACGACGTACTTGGGGAAGTTGCTCCACCAGCCCGTGTTCGAGGTGTGGCTCTTCAGGTAGTCGTCCAGGCTCGAGGACGGCTTGGCGCTCGGCATCGGCAGATAGCCGGGCAGCAGGTTGAAGAGGGTGGGGATGTCCGTGGAGCCCTGGATGGACGAGTGCCCGCGCAGCGCGAGGATGCCTCCCCCCGGCCGCCCGATGTTGCCGAGCAGGAGTTGAAGGATGGTCGCGGTGCGGATGTACTGCACGCCCACCGAGTGCTGCGTCCACCCCACCGCGTAACAGAGCGCCGTGGTGCGCTCTCGTCCGGAGTTCGCGCAGAGCGCCTCCGCGACCTTCAGGAACTGCTCCTCGGGAACACCGCACACCTTCGCGACGATGGCGGGCGTGTAGCGCTGGAAGTGGCGACGAAGGACCTGGAAGACGCAGCGCGGATGCTGGAGCGTGAAATCCTTGGGGGCCTCGGTGATTCGCGCGGAATGGGACTCGCCCTCACCGGCGCCTGGCTCCGCGAACAGCTCCTTGTGGCCCGCGGCGGGCGTGGGGCCCTGGATGCCCTCGTAACCCCACGAGGTGACGTCGTACTTGTTCTCCTCGGGCAGGAAGCCGCTGAAGAGGCCGTCCAGGTCCTCGGTGTCCTGGAAGTCCTCCCGGAGGAGGTTGGCCGCGTTGGTGTAGTGGGTGACGTATTCCTTGAAGTAGCGCTCGTGCTCCAGGACGTAGCGCACCAGCCCACCCAGGAACGCGATGTCCGAGCCGACGCGGATGGGAACGTGCTGGTTCGCCATCGCGCTCGTGCGCGTGAAGCGCGGGTCCACGTGGATGATGGTCGCACCCCGGGCCTTGGCCTCCATCACCCACTGGAAACCCACCGGGTGACACTCGGCCATGTTGGAACCCTGGATGAGGATGCAGTCAGAGTTCCGCAGGTCCTGCTGAAAGGTCGTGGCCCCGCCACGCCCGAGCGTGATGCCCAGACCGGGCACCGTGGACGAATGTCATATTCGAGCCTGGTTCTCCACCTGGATGATTCCCAGCGAGGTGAAGAGCTTCTTGATGAGGTAGTTCTCCTCGTTGTCGAGCGTCGCGCCGCCCAGGTGGGCGATGCCCAGCGTGCGCTGGACGCTCAGCCCGTTGACGTCGGTGTCCTCCCACGTCGTGTCGCGCGTGTGCTTCACGCGCTCGGCCACCATCTCCATGGCCCGCTCGAGCGGGAGGCGCTCCCACTCCGTGCCTCCCGGTCGACGATAGAGGACGTGCTGGACGCGGTGGGTGCCGGTGACGAGCTGGAACGTCGCGGAGCCCTTGGGGCACAGCCGTCCGCGTGACACCGGCGAGTCCGTGTCGCCCTCGATGTCGATGATGCGCTCGTCCTTGACGTAGATGTCCTGGCCGCAGCCGACGGCGCAGTAGGGACAGACGGATTTGACGACGCGGTCCGCGCGGGCCGTGCGCGACTGAAGCCCGCGGCTGCGCTCGGTCATCGCCGTCTCGCCCAGCGCGGTGAGGTCCCCGCGCAGGAGCTGCCGGAGGACGGGCCAGCGCGACAGCAGGTCGAGGACTCCCACGGTGGACCTCCCGAATCGGCGCCGCGAGGTGGCGCGGCTCACCGAGGATGGTGGAGGTCGAGGCTGCCCGACGCAGCGCTCCACGGGGGGACCGTGAGAGGGCGCCGTCGGGCTCCGGACGATTGCCGGCGCGGGATGTCGCGTGGTGGATGGGTGGGGCGCATGGCCTCACCCTGGAGGGAGGTGTCCGCTCAGGGGGCGCGCGTGAGGGTGATGGGGTAGGTCCGCGTGTCGCGGCGGATGAGGAGCGTGGCGGGACTGCCCGGTGCGCCCAGCTCGCGTTCGCGGGCCTCGCCTGCAGTGAGCACGGTGGCCCCGTCGATGGACTTCACCACGTCTCCGGCTCGAATGGCGTCACCGTGCAGTCCGCCCGTGACACCTCGCACGAGGACTTCGTCTCCATCCATGCTGAAGAAGACGCCGAGACGCCCAGGCTCGACTCGGGGCGGCCCGAGCTTCCAGTCGCCCACGTCCTTCGTCTTGCCCGCGGCCAGCTCCAGTGTCTTCTCCGCGCGCTCCGTCTTCTGGCTCCACGCGATGAGCTTGTGCGGACCGGGCGCGACGTCCTCCACGCGGAAACGGCCGTCCGCTCCCGTGGGGGGCGAGGTGAGCCCGTCCACGTCCACGAACGCGTCGGGGAGGGGAGCGCCCGTCGCATCGACCAGTCGTCCGGAGATGACGCCTCCGGCCTCGACGACGACGTCGGCCTGGGTCGTCTTCCCCGCGACGCTTTCGGCCACCACCTTGCCGGCCCGTCCGTCCGGCAGCGTCACCGAGACGGCCACCTGGATGAGGAGAAGCTCCAGCGCTTCATGCGCGCCGTGGGGACCGCCGAAGGCTGACGGGCGTGCGAGTCCAGGGCCCACCGCTGGACAGCGGACCTGGGCCCCAGGGCGATTCTGGAAGGGAGGGCTCGTGCCTATCTCCTCCCGTTGATGCGTGAGCGCGAGCTTCCCCGCGCGGCTCGTGCTCACCCCCCAACGAGGTATGCCATGACGGACCGTCCCGCGACGCTCGTGCTCTCAGGTGGTGGTGGCAAGGGCGCCTTCCAGGTGGGCGCCGAGAAGATCCTCCGCGAGGTGCACGGCTTCCGCTGGGAGCGCGTCTTCGGCGTGTCGGTGGGAGCGCTGAACGCCGCCGTCATCGCCCAGCACGAGTACGAGCGACTCACGAGCCTCTGGATGAACCTGCGCGAGTCGGACGTCTATCGGAAGTTCCCGTGGCTCGTCGTCGCGCTCCGGATAGGACTGCTCAACAAGCTGGGGTTCTATGACAACACGCCCCTGAGAGACCTCGTGGAGCGGAACCTCTCCGGCCGGCCCTTCGCCATTCCCGCGCACGTGGGCCGGGTGTCGCTCACCTCGGGGCAGTATGAAGTGGTGTCGAGCGACGCGAGCGACTTCACCGCGGCCGTCTGGCAGAGCGCGACGATGCCCGTCATCTGGGAGCCCATCGGTCCGCACGCCATCGTCGACGGTGGGCTGCGCAACGTCACGCCGCTCGGCGACGCGCTCGCCTATGCACCCACGGAGATTGTCGTCATCTCCTGCTCGTCGTCCCGCATCGAGCCGATGCGCTATCCCTCCAGCATCCTGGACGTGGCCCGGCGCAGCCTCACCGACATCACCCTCAACGAAATCCTGATGAACGACGTGGACGTGTTCGTCCGCATCAACGACATGGTGAGGCAGGCCCACGAGCAGGGCACCTCGCTCCTCGCTCCCGAAGGCAAGCCGTACGTTTATTGCCGCATCACCGTCATCGAGCCGACGGCGCCCATGGGCGACACGCTCGACTTCTCACCGGAGATGACGCGCATGCGCATGCGCCACGGCGAGGACCGCGCGCGCGCCCTCATGCGGCCCACCGGCGTGGGGCCCGGGGAGCGGGTGCCCCCGCGCATCGCGGCGCAGTTGGAGCCCGTGCTCCATTCGTGAAGAAGCGTGTCGTCGCCGTCCGGCTGTGACGAGCGGGGTGCACCTCGTTACGATGGGCTGGCGCGCCGTGCAGTCCGGGGCGCGGGAGGCACACGGTGGGCGAGCTTCAGCGGACGGTACAGGCGCCTCATGGCGCGGAGGACGCTTCGTCCATCGGGCGCGAGGACGCCGCGTCCATCGGGCGCATCGAGGCGCTGATTCCCCGGGTCCTGTCCGCGTCCGAAGAGGAGCGCGCACGGCTGGGCGAGGAGCTCAATGTGCTTTTGCTTCGACTTCCCTCGGAGCCTCAGCGCGAGGCGAGCGCCGCGCTGCTGCGCAGGCTCATGGATGAACGCGCGTTGGAGGGGCTGGGCACGGAGAAGATGCCCGCGAGCATCGCGGCCACGAAGGCCTTGCTGGACCTGGGCTATCCGAGCGCACTCGAGGTCGATCCCCAGCAACTGGACGCCCTGCGCCGCTGGGAACGCGAGCGCACCCGGGTGCCGTGGTTCCCCATCCTGATGACGCTGTTCGTGGTGGCCATCGCGCAGATCGCGGTCATCACCTTGGGGTCTCCAGGCGCTCCGCCTCACGACATGACGTCGCTTCCCCTGGATGTCCTCGCCGGAGTGGAGCCACTGCCGCCAAGCTGGTTGATTCGCTATGTGAGCTTCTTGGAGGACTCGGCCCTCACGGTGCTGGGCTATCAGTTCCTCGCGGGAGCCGCCGCGTTCCTCTTCACCGGGGCGTTCGCTCGTTGGCCCACGGGCCGGGTGCTGGCTCGCCTCACCTTTCTTCTGCTCTTCGGGCTCGGGACGCTGGTGTCCGTCCTTCAGCTCCCGGCGAGTCTCTGGATGGCCGGCGCCACGTTTCTCCCCGCCCTGGGGGCCTTCATTTCGGCCACCCTGCTGAAATCCCGCTGAAAAACACCCCGGACGGCCCGGTTGTGACGTCTCTGTTGGACACAGTGTCGGAGTCCTGGAGTACAGGGGGCTCATGACCTCCAACTTGATGCGGTATCTACCGCTTTCCCTTCTTCCCCTGATGTTGAGCTGTGGTGTTGCTTCCGAGGAGACCGCGCCCGCCGCCGTGATGACGACGCAGGCGCAGGCCCTCGCGACGGGCACCCCCGCGTCCACCGGCGTGCTGGCGTTCCTCAACAGCCGCTCCACGACGCTGGCGGTGTTGGACTTCGAGGTTCCGCTCAACGCGCTCACCGCGCAGGCCATCATCGCGGACCGCAACGGGCCGGATGGCGTGGAGTTCACGGCGGATGACCGGCACTACGTCTCCATCGACCAGGTGGATGCGATTCCCCAGGTGGGGCCGGCCGCTCTGGCCACGCTGGAGGGGTATGTCCGGGCGACGGGCCGCGTGGAGATGCCCCTGGACGAGCAGGTGGGCACCTTCCACGGCGTGGCCTTCAACCTCGCCGAGGCCCGGCGCGTCGTGGCCGCCGCGAACACGGTGAGCCAGGCCGCCCTCCAGAGCACCGTGGGGCTGAGCGCGAACCAGGCGCAGGCCATCGTCGCCGCCCGTCGCATCGACCACATCGTGGAGCTGTCGCGGCTGGCGGTCATGAATGGCGCCGCGCTCCAGGCGCTCAAGAACCATGTGGCCCTGGCTCCCGACGGGGACCCGTGCACGGGTCCGGCGACGTGTCAGGCCGGCCTGTCGTGTGAGGGCCGGGCGTTCGGGGGCCCCATCGCCTACGGCCGCTGCCGCAGCAACCTGCCCATCCCGGGTGACAGCGACAGCTGCTCCGTGATGCGTCCGTGCCAGACGGGCCTGGTGTGCTCGGGCTCCGAGTCCGGCTCGCCCGAGGGCATCTGCCGTCCGGCCTGGATGGCGGGCACCTTCACGAACTACTCGGACCTGGCGCTGCCTGGCTCGACGGCGCAGCTGGTGTCCGTGGTCGGCGTGGTGGGCCTCGCCACCGTGCCCGAGGACATCACCGTGGTGATCGATCTGCTGCACTCCTCGTCATCCAACCTCGTGCTGACGCTGGAGGACCCGGGTGGTGAGACGGCCCTCCTGTGGAACGGGCCCACCGAGGGCAGGCCTCCGTCCCGCATCCCGGTGACGCGTGGAATCCCGCGCGATGGCACCATCAACGGCAAGTGGAAGCTGCACATCTCCAACCCCGCGGGGATTGGAAGCGGCACGCTGCGAGAGTGGTCCGTGAAGCTCACCAGCCGCTGGGACTGACGTCCGCGTCGTCGCCACCGGGAGGCCGTGAAGAAGCAGCGCGGCCTCCCGGCCGTCGCCGCGCGACTCACTTGCGGACGACGTGGAGGTTGAAGTCGAAGTCGCCGAACGACTGGTAGAGCCGGAGGACGAGCGGAAGCAATCCCTCCAGGCCCCGGGACGCGGTGATGTCGCCCACGTCGAGCACCCGCTTCCAGCCGAACCCCTCGGTGAGCAGCGACGTCACCTGCTTCTTCGCGCCCGCGTCATCGCCGCAGACGAAGACGTCGTGAGCCGTGGGCAGGCTCGACGGGGAGACCATGATGCTGGCCGTCATGGTGTTGAGGGCCTTCACCACCTTCAGCTCCGGCACCGCGCGCTGGAGTTGCTCGCCCAGCGAGTCCGTGTTGGTGACGGAGAGGGTGGGGGGAAACCCCTTCGAGAAGTCGAGAGGATTGGAGACATCCACCAGCACCTTGCCGCGCAGGTTCTCCACGCCGGCCGACTTCACCGCGTCGACCGAGGCCGTGCCCAGCGTGCAGTTGAAGAGCAGCTCCGCGAAGGCCGCGGCGTCGGCGAACGTGCCCTGGGACGCGAGTACTCCGGCCTTCCGCGTCCAGGCCACCGCCTTCTCGTGGTTCGCGGTGCGCGAGCCCATGCGCACCTCATGGCCCAGGCTCACCAGCTTGGAGCCCAGCGTCTCGCCCACCACTCCCGTGCCGAGGATTGCGATTCTCATGACGACCTTTCGTCCTTCGTGGATGGCGCAACCCTAACCGTCAACCCAGGGCGCATCGAGCACGTGGAGGTTGAACCATCATCAACTCCAGGTTGACAATGGGGCCCATGGACCTGTTCGCGGGGGTGCTTCCCTTCGTGCACGTGGCGGAGGAGCGCAGCTTCCGGAAGGCGGCGGAGCGGCTCGGTGTCACCACGGCGGCGGTGAGCAAGGCGGTGCGCAAGCTGGAGGAGGACGTGGGCGCGCGGTTGCTGGAGCGCACCTCGCGGCAGGTGGCGCTGACGTCCGAGGGCGTCGCCTTCCTGGAGCGGGCCCGCGAGGCGGTGGCGCAAATGAAGGCCGCGCGGGAGACGGTGTCCCAGGCGCAGCGCGCGCCCAAGGGCCCGCTCACCGTGACGCTGCCCTACATCCTGGGGCCCGTCATCCTGCCGCCCCTGGCTCGCCTGCAGACGCGCTACCCGCAGCTCACGGTGCATGCGCGGCTGAGTGATCGCTTCAGCCGCATGGTGGACGAGAACATCGACGTCGCCCTGCGCGTGGGCGTGTTGGAGGACTCCAGCCTCGTGGCGCGGCGGCTCTTGAGCACGCGTTGGGTGACGCTGGGCTCACCCGCGTACCTGGCGCGCCATGGCACTCCCACGCGTCCGGCCGACCTGGAGCGTCATGCCTGTCTGAAGTTCGTGGATCCTCGGGGCCTCGCGCGAACGTGGATGTTCCGGCGAGAGCCCGGTGGCGCGGCCGAGTCGCTGCGGACCACTCCCGCGATGGACGTGGATCACGGCCCCTCGCTGCTGGAGTTGGCCGCGGCGGGCGCGGGGTTGTGCCAGGTGCTCGACTTCATGCTCGATGCGCGCGTGCGGGAAGGGCGGCTGGTGGAGGTGCTCGCGGACCACGCGGCGGAAGGTCCACCGGTCCATGCGCTGTGCCTTCCGGGACGCCAGTCCGTGCCCCGCGTCCGCGCCCTGCTGCGGCTCTTGTCCGACGAGCTGCGGGCAGGTGAGCCGACGTAACGGGGAACCTTGGATGCCTGGCGGGTGTCCGCGTCGCGGGCCTCACCAGGTGGCGGGAACCCCGTCCCTCTTGGGAGGCCTGGACGGCATCGCCGAGCCCGCGAGGTTGGGAACCGTTGTGTCGTCCCGCGCATCTGATTCAGGTGACGAGGGCTCCGGTTCCTCGGTGAGCTCCTTGTAGAAACGACGACCGATGATGACGCCCAGCACCAGCGAGACGACGAGACCGGCGGCGGACACCGCGGTCATCACCGTGCGCCCCTGGGCCAGCCCACTGCCGAACTGCGCGGTGAGAAAGGTTCCTGGAATGGTGCCCAACATCACGCCCGCGACAGTGGGCCAGAAGCGCGCGCCGCTCGCCGCGGCCGCCACCAGCATGACGTCGGTGGGACACAGCGGGTTGATGCACGCCATGAATGAGAAGAGGAAGTCGTGGCGCTTGGCCGCGCGCACCAGCGCCGGATATTTGCCTCCAGCCAGGCGCTTCATCGGCCGAGTCCCCAGCTTGCGTGCCAGCGCGAAGAGCAACATGGCAGACAGGAAGCTGCCCGTTAGTGAATAGAGGGTCGCTGCGAGCGTTCCGAACATCATTCCGCCCACGGCGGTCAACAACTGGCCGGGCAACAACGTCAAGGGCCGCACGGTCAGGAACGCGATGTAGGCCAGAGGCGCTGCTTTACCGAGAGGGGACAGCAGATCCGCGATGTAGCGCTGATCAATGAAGTCCGGTCCGAGCAGCCGGAGCATCAGCAGTCCACCGACGGACACAAGCATCGGTGCCAGGACTCGGAGCCATGTCTTCGCCACCTGCGCCACGCAAGGCCTCCCTCGGGCGCCATTGAGCGCGCGCCGCGGGCATGAAGGTGAGTGCCGGTCCGGGAATCGGCAATGCAGAGGGAATTGTTTTCAACAAGAGAGCGTCCTGCCGGGCATGCCTCCGCACGGAAAGTAAGCAGGGCGAGCTTGAGCAACCGCACGGAATCATTGGGGTTTTGGTGTGGTGGGTCAGGCGAGAACGGCTGGCGGTGTACGGAGCTTGCTTGCATCGGGGCGCTTCCGTCCCAAGGTTTCAGGCAAGGGGCATCGAGGCGCGGGATGGGGGCAGGCAGCCATAGAGAGGAGAGGGCGCAATGTCGGACAAAGACAACAAGGGCAGCATGACGGTGGCCGAGGCGGGACGTAAGGGTGGCGAGACGGTCCGAAACGAGCGGGGTCGCGAGTTCTACGAGACCATCGGTCGCAAGGGCGGAGCCACGGTGAAGGCCGAGCGGGGTCGCTCCTTCTACGAGGAGATCGGCCGCAAGGGCGGCGAGACGGTGAAGGCCGAGCGCGGCGCGAAGTTCTACGAGGAGATCGGCAAGAAGGGGGGTGACCGAGTCAAGGCCACCCGCGGGCCGAACTTCTACGAGGAGATTGGCCGCAAGGGTGGGCAGAAGGTGAAGAAGCTCATCGAAGAGGGCAAGCGCGCGGCTCGTGCCGCGATGGAGGCCCAGGCTGGCACGGCGCCGGCGCAAGAGGGAGCGGCTCCGTCGACCCCGACGGCTCCGACGACACCGGCGGCTCCTTCCGGCGAGACGGCGGGCCCCGGCCAGAACGAGTAGCGTGGCGCCTGGCGCGCGGACCCGGTAAGACGGCCGCGTGTACCTGGTCATCACGTTCCTCGAGCAGATGGAAGGGACCGAGCGAGCCATCCGTCGGCTCCGGGAGTTTGGCATCCCGGAGCCGCTGGTGGTCCGAGCTCGGAGCGCGGCCGCGGCGTTGTCCGCCGAGGTGCCCGTGTTCGCGGGGCTCAGAAGCCTGGCCCTGGGCGCGGACGAAGACCGCGTGTTGTTGGTGAGCATGTTGCCCGCCGTCTCCGCCGAGGAGATGGAGCGGATGATTCAACGGGTGCAGTTGGAGATGGATGCGGACGATCCACCCATGGGCCGGCTGGTCGCCCTGCCGGTGATCGCCGCGCCGACGCACCGCCGCTCGTGACGCGAGGGGCGGGGCCGGTGTAAGCAACCCTCGTGCAAGCGCTGCTCGTCTTCCTCGCCATCGCGGCGCTGTCCCTGCTCGCCTCGAGTCCGGCGTTGGATCCGGTGCGCTTCCCGGCGCTGGCCCGGCTGGCGGCGGGGGGCTTCTTGTTCCTGCTCTTCGGCGTGGTGCTGGGCCCGTCGGTGGTGGGGGTGTTGTCCGAGGAGGACCTGTACCTCCTGCGGCCGGTGATGGCGCTGGGGCTGGGCACCGCGGGCGTCATCCTGGGACTGAACCTGGAGCCCCGGCTGCTGCGGCTGTTGCCCCGGCCGGTGTATTCGGCGGCCCTGGCGCACGCGGGGACGGCGTTCCTCTTCGTCACGGTGCCGTTGTTCGTCCCGCTGCTGTTGACGGCGCGGCCGTCGCTGCATGCGGCCGTGGGGGCCGCGTCGCTCCTGGGCGCGGCGGCGAGCCTGTCCTCGGGACACTTCGCGGTGCTGGCGTACCGGAGCGGGCGGATGGACCGCGCGCGAGGCCTGGGCGTGGCGCTGTTGACGATGCTGGATGACGCGGTGGGACTGGTGGTGCTGGCCGTGGCGCTGCTCCTGGGCGCGGCGCCCACGGCGGGCGAGGGCCTGGGGCTGGTGTGTCTGGCGGTGTTGCTGGGCATCCTGTGTGGCGCGCTGCTGGCGTTCCTCACCCACGCGCTGAAGGACCCCGCGGAGCTGGCGACGGTGACGCTGGGGATGGTGGCGCTGGTGGGCGGCGCGGCGGCGTACCTGAGGGTGTCCGCGCTCCTGGCGGGCGTGGCGTGTGGGGCGACGCTGGCGCTGGTGGGAGGGCGCACCACGGAGCGGGTGGCGCGGGCGCTGGGACGGGTGGAGCGGCCGGTGTTCCTGGTGCTGGTGTTCCTGGTCGGCTGCGGCGTGTACACGCGCGACTGGGCGGCGTGGGCGCTGGTGCCGGGCTTCGTGGGACTGCGCTTTTTGGGGAAGGTGGTGGGCGGCACGCTGGCGCAGCGCTTCGCCCGGGGGGTGTTGGAGCTGCCGCCTCGCGTGGGCTACGCGCTGATCGCCCAGGGGGGGCTCGCGCTGTGTCTGGTCGCCGAGTACCAGCTCCTGGTTCCGGGCGGACTGTCCCGCCGCGTGCTGGACGTGGTGGTGGTGGGCGCGGTGGTGAACGAGCTCTTGGCGGGGCAGGCCTTCCGTCAGGTCACCACACCTTTGGCCCGCATGAAGCCCGTGCCTCCTCCGGACGTGGGGGTGGCGACATGAAGGGCGCGGTGGCCCGGCTGCTGTTGGTGATGGGGCTCTTGGCCATCATCAGCCGCGCCCAGGTGCTGCGCGTGGACTCGGGCACGCCGGTGACGCTGGCGGCCGGGGCGCTGCTGTTGTGCGGCCTGTTCGCGGGCAAGGTGGCCAAGGGGATGGGGCTGCCCCGGCTCACGGGATATCTCCTGGTGGGCGTGGCCGTGGGCCCGTACGTGCTGGGCTTCATCCCGGGCGAGGGCGTGAAGGGGTTGGACCTGGTGAAGGGGCTGGCGGTGAGCCTCATCGCGCTGGTGGCGGGCACGGAGCTGCGCCTGGGGCTCATCCGCCGCGTGGGCGCGCGGGTGGCGCTCTTGTGCGCGGCCGTGTGCGGCGTGACGTTCATCGTGTGCTTCGCGGCGACCGTCGCGCTCAAGCCGCTCCTGCCGTTCCTGGCGACCCTGACCTTGCCTCAGGTATTGGCGGTCAGCGCGCTGTTGTCCACGGTGGTGGTGTCGTTCTCTCCCACGGTGACCATCGCCATCGTCCAGGAGACGAGCGCGCGAGGCTCGTTCACCGAGTTCCTGATGGCGCTGGTCATCATCGGCGACCTGTTCGTGATGGTGGCCTTCGCGCTGGCCGCGGGCCTGACGCGAGCGACCTTCGGTGGCGGACTGGACGTGGCGGGGTTGTTGAGTGG
>NZ_JABXEM010000143.1:0-28322 GCF_013372595.1 Myxococcus sp. AM011 | reverse complement strand
CGCCCGCCCCATCACCCTCGTGGTGGGAGGGGACGTGACGCTGGGCCACAACCACCAGAAGTACTTCGACGACCAGGTGGCCAAGGGCCGCTCCCGAGAGGAGATGCTCGCCTACGGCTTCAAGGAGGTCCGGGCCCTGGGCGACGCGGCCGACCTCTTCGTCGTCAACCTGGAGTGCCCCTTCACCGAGGGCGGCGAGAAGCTGGCCAAGAACTTCAACTTCCGAGCCCGGCCGGAGCTGGTGGGCGCGCTCCTCTCGGGCGGCGTGGACGTGGTCAGCCTGGCCAACAACCACCTCATGGACTACGGGCCCCAGGGGCTGGTGGACACGCTGGTGACGCTGGAGGCCGCCCGAATCCCCTACTTCGGCGCGGGCAGGACGCTCGCCGAGGCGCGCCGCCCCGCCGTCATCACCGTGGGCGGCGTGAAGGTCGCCCTGCTGGGGTACTTCTTCCTGGGCGAGCGCAACATCGAGCCCCCGGAGGTCTATGCCACGGAGACGACGCCGGGGGTGGCCGGCCACTTCTCGGACGTGGACGTCATGGAGCGCATGCTGCGCGAGGACATCCTCGCCGCGAAGCACCTGGCGGACGTGGTGCTGCCCTTCTTCCACTGGGGTCGCGAGGGTACCTACGTGCCGGAGCCCTACCAGATGAGACTGGCCCACGCCGCCATCGACGCGGGGGCCGCCGGAGTGCTGGGCAGCCACCCCCACGTGCTCCAGGCGATGGAGCTGCACCGGGGGGCGCCCGTCGTCTACTCGCTGGGCAACTTCGTCTTCGGAGGAAACTGGAATCCGCGCGACAAGCGGGGCGCCCTGTGGAAGGGCCGCTTCGGTCCGGGGGGCTACCTCTCCAGCGAGGTGTTGCCGCTGCGCACGGACCGCTTCCCGGAACTCCCCTTCCAGCCCGTACCCGTCACCGGGGAGGCGGCCGAGGAGGTGCTGCGCCTGTTGGCCAACAGCTCCTCCGGGGTGGAGCGGATGCTCCCCGAGCTGGAACCGTGGGCAAGGCCGTCTCCCTCCCCCGCGACAGGCGGGAGGGAGTAACCGGAGCGTCAGACCTTGTTGTTGGACTGGCCCTTCTTGGCGCGGCTGCGGCGGCGCTTCAGCTGGGCCTTACGGCCCTTGGCACGGTTGGCGACCTTCTTCTTGGAACGATTTCCCTTCTGGGCGGGCATGTGGAAGGACTCCGTGTGGTGATGTGAGACCGACCGCCAAGTGGATCCGGCGGTGAGGGCGGCCCTTCTTTCATGCTACCGCCCGAGCGGCCAAGGAATTTCTTGACTCCGTCCTCCCTTGCCAGCAGCCGGACAAAGGGGCAATACCCCCTGGAACGACGATGATTGACAAACTTGAAGACGTCGAGCGCCGGTTCGAACGCCTCACCGCGGACCTGTCGAACCCCGACGTCCTCGCCGATTCGGCGAGGCTCCAGAAGGTCTCCAAGGAGCGTGCGGGCCTGGAGAAGCTGGTGGACACGTTCCGCACGTACCGCCAGGTGCTCGCCGACCTCAAGGAGGTGGAGGCGTGGCTCGACGCCGGCAGCGCCGACGAGAAGAGCTATGCCCGCGAGGCCCTCCCCGGACTGAAGGAGCAGCGCGACACCCTGGAGAGCTCGCTCAAGCTGCTCCTGCTGCCCAAGGACCCGAATGACGAGAAGAACGTCATCCTGGAAATCCGCGCGGGCGCCGGTGGCGACGAGGCGGCGCTGTTCGCGGAGGAGGTCATGCAGATGTACCTCCGGTACGCGGATCAGCGGGGCTGGAAGGCGGACATCATCGACATGAGCGCGGGCAACGCGGGCGGGGTGAAGGACGCCACCGTGACGCTGTCCGGCGACGCCGTCTTCAGCAACCTGAAGTACGAGTCCGGGGTGCACCGCGTCCAGCGCGTGCCGGCGACGGAGACCCAGGGCCGCATCCACACCTCCACCATCACCGTGGCCGTCATGCCGGAGGCGGAGGAAGTGGACGTGAAGCTCAACGAGGCGGACATCGACCGACAGGCGATGCGCTCCACGGGCGCGGGCGGTCAGAGCGTCAACACGACGGACTCCGCGGTGCGCCTCACCCACCGGCCCACGGGCATCGTGGTGAAGTGCCAGCAGGAGAAGAGCCAGTTGAAGAACTACAACATGGCCCTTCGCATGCTGCGCGCGAAGATCTACGAGATGGAGCAGGAGCGCATCCGCGCCGAGCGCGACTCCACGCGCCGCTCGCAGGTGGGCACCGGCGACCGCAGCGAGAAGATTCGCACCTACAACTTCCCGCAGGACCGGCTGACGGACCACCGCATCAGCCTGACGGTGCACAACCTGCCCGCCGTGATGATGGGCGACATCGAGGACATCATCACCGCCTGCCGCACCTACTACCAGGCGGAGGCGCTCAAGGCTCAGATGGGCGGCCCGAGGCCCCAGTCCGAAGCATGAGCAGCGAGCCCTGGACCATCCGCAAGGTCCTCACCTGGACGACGCAGCACTTCGAGAAGCGGCAGGTGGATGCGCCGCGACTCACGGCGGAAATCCTCCTGTCGCACGTGCTGAAGACGGGGCGCGTGCGGCTGTACGTGGACCTGGACCGCCCCCTGACCAAGGAGGAGCTGACCTCCTTCCGCGCGCTGATTGAGCGGCGCCTGGCGGGCGAGCCCACGCAGTACCTCACCGGAACGCGCGAGTTCTACAACCGCGCATTCAAGGTGGATGCCCGTGTGCTCATCCCCCGGCCGGAGACGGAGCTGCTCGTCGCGGCGGCCCTGAGCGTCCTGCCCAAGGACGCGCCCGCTCGCGTGCTCGATGTGTGCACCGGCTCCGGCTGCATCGCCATCAGCCTCGCGGCCGAGCGCCCCCAGCTCGCCGTGACGGCCACGGACCTGTCCCCGGACGCCTGCGCATTGGCGAGGGAGAACGCGGAGACGCTCAAGGTCTCTGACCGGGTGACGGTGCTCCAGGGAGACCTGTTCTCCCCCCTGCCCGCCGACGCGAGCTTCCACGTCGTCGTCTCCAACCCGCCCTACATCGCCTCGCACGAGATTCCCGGCCTGTCCGCGGAGGTGCGGCGCGAGCCCAAGCTGGCGCTCGACGGTGGGAACGACGGGCTGGTCGCCCTGCGACGGGTGGTGACGGAGGCGCGCAAGTGGTTGGAGCCTGGCGGCCTCCTTGCATTGGAGATGGGCGAGACGCAGGGCCCCGCTGTCCTGGAGCTGCTGCGCGCGGCCGGTTACGAGGACGCGCGCGTGGAGAAGGACCTGGAGCGGCGGGAGCGCATGGCATTTGGGACACAGCCCGCGGCCAGCGGGCCACAGGGCTGAGGGCCGGACACAGCATGGACAAGATTGTGATGAAGGGCGGCGCGGAGCTGCACGGCGAAGTCGTTGTCTCTGGCGCGAAGAACGCGGCGCTGCCCATCCTCGCCTCGGCGCTGCTGGCGGATGGCACCTCCACCTTCCGCAACGTGCCGGACCTGGCCGACGTGGCCACCATGCTCAAGGTGCTGCGCACCATGGGCTGCGACGCGGAGCGGCTCACCGCGCGCAAGAAGGACGTGTGCGAGGTGGGCGTCAACGGGGCCATCACCCCGGAGGCCCCGTACGATTTGGTCAAGACGATGCGCGCCAGCGTGCTGGTGCTGGGCCCGCTCGTCGCGCGCTTCGGCCGAGCGCGGGTGTCCATGCCCGGCGGGTGCGCCATCGGCGCGCGCCCCATCGACCAGCACCTCAAGGGCCTCAAGGCACTGGGCGCGGACATCCACCTGACGGAAGGCTACGTGGAGGCCCGGGCGAAGCAGCTCAAGGGCGGCACCGTCAACTTCGACGTCATCACCGTCACCGGCACGGAGAACGTGCTGATGGCGGCGGTGCTGGCCAAGGGCCGCACGGTGATGGAGAACTGCGCGCGCGAGCCCGAAATCGAGGAACTGGCCCGGGTGCTCAACAAGATGGGCGCCCGCATTGAAGGCGCCGGCACCTCCATCATCACCGTCGAGGGCGTGGAGGGCCTCACCCCCGTCGACCACGCCATCCTCCCGGACCGCATCGAGGCGGGCACCCTGCTGGTGGCCGCCGCCATCTCCGGCGGCAACGTGCTGGTGAAACACGCCGTCCCCGAACACCTGGACGCCGTCATCGACAAGCTGCGCGAGGCGGGGTGCACCCTCACCGCCGAGGCGGGCGGCCTGCGCTGCAAGGCCCCTCGCACCCTCCACTCGGTGAACATCACCACCACCGAACACCCTGGGTTTCCCACCGACATGCAGGCACAGCTCATGGCGCTCATGTGTGTGAGCCATGGGACATCCGTCATCAGCGAAAACATCTTCGAGAACCGCTTCATGCACGTCCCGGAGCTGCACCGTCTGGGTGCGGACATCACCGTCCAGGGGCATACGGCGGTGGTGAAGGGTGTGAAGACACTCAGCGGCGCGCCTGTCATGGCGACGGACCTGCGGGCGAGCGCTTCGCTCATCCTGGCGGGCCTGCGCGCCGAGGGGCGCACGGACGTCAGCCGCGTCTACCACCTGGACCGCGGCTACGAGCGGCTGGAGCGCAAGCTGCGCGCCCTGGGGGCGGACATCAAGCGTGTGAAAGCGAAGGCCTGAGGGATTGGGGGCCACGGGGCCGGACGACCCCAGAAGGCGCGTTGCCAACAGAAGCAGCAACCTGGGTTGCATCCCAAATTTCGCACGACCTATCATTCTCCGAACCACTGGGGACGCGTGTCCCCCATTGAAGGAGATTGACCCGCGCCATGGATTGCCCCAGCTGCAACGTCGAGATGGTTGATCTCGAGGGGGATGACCAGACGTTGCGAAAGTGTGGAGATTGCGGCGGACTGTGGATTGACGTCGCGGACCTGAACCGGGTCCTCCTCCACAACAACCTCACCGGGCTGGAGAGCCAGGGCGGTAAGGTAGACGCAGAGGCGTTGACTGGCCACTGTCCCGAGTGCCACGTCGACCTGGTCCGCGTGAATGGCGGCGACCGCCAGCACCCGCTGACCTACGACACCTGTGAGTCCTGCGGCGGTATCTTCCTGGAATCGGAATTCCAGGACGCCACCGACGTGAAGATCGCCGTCGAGGAAATCATCGCGTTCTTCCGCCACTTCAGTGGCAAGAAGAAGGCAGCCTCCCTCTAGGCGGACGACCGGACAGTCGCTCCGGCTCAGGGTTGGCCGCGGAAAGCGCGGCCCCACTCCTCGGCCGCCGCGCCGTCGAGCTCCAGCGTGGCTCCAGCCGAGGTGGCCCCTTCCGGGGCGGCCTTCTGGAGGCGCACCGTCACCTTTCCGCGATGGGGCACCTCCAGCGTGAGTCGGGAACCGGACAGGGCATAACCGCCCGTCACGGTGCTCGGCTCGCCCTCCAGCGGCTCGTGGGTGAAGCGGTACGTCCCGTCGACGAAGATGGACAGGAAGCGCTCCGGGGCGCCGTCCATGCCGCTGAACCACGTCCCCAGCAGGGGCGCCAGGCGCGCGTCGTAGCGCAGGCGGGGCGCGAGCCACGTGCCGTTGAGCGCCTTGCCTCCCGAGTAGAAAATCAAGTCGGTGACGCAGACCGGGGCGCCCTCTTCGGCGCCGGGGAAGCGCTCGGCCACCTCCAGCGTGAAGCGATTGCCCGTGAGGGAGGGGCTGATGGGGACCGCCTGGAGGCCGCGCTTGTCCTCCACCTTGAGGCTCTTGGCGGAGTCCACGCTGGTGAGGGTGAGCTTCTTCGCGCGGGCGTGGGCCTTGTACGCGGCCTTGTCCGTCCCATCTCCCGTGTAGACGCGCACCTCGTCGATGGTGACGACGTCCTTGAAGCCGATGGTGACGGGGGCCGGGGTGGCACCGGTGGCGCACCACGCGGTGGTGTCGCGGCCGTCGAGCAGGTGGAGGGGCGAGTAACGCTCGGGCTGACGCTCGCGCTCCAGATAGTCGGAGGCCTGGGCGTACCCCGGCGGGGCGTTGGACGCGGCGGGAGCGGCGGTGGAGAGCAGCAGCAAGGCGAGGGGGAGGCGGCTCATGGCCCCATCTTGGATCGCTCCACGCGGATGGCTCCAGTCCCTGGCCAGGAACGCCGTGCCGAGGGGGGCCAGGGGCCCGCTTTGCGACACGGATGAAAGCACGGGCCCGGGTGTTGGGGTGCTTGACACCTGGACGCCGCGAGGAAGTGATGCGGCCCGATGCGGAGAGAAAACGTGATGCGACGCTGGGGGTGGGTCTGTGTGCTGGCCGCGACGCTGGTCGCCTGCAAGGACGACAAGCCGAGCGAGGTGCCCGACGCGGGGCCCGTGGTGGAGACGGGGCCTTCGGCCCTCACGGAGCAGGAGCCCAACGAGCGGCCCGAGCAGGCCCTGGAGCTGACTCGGGACAGCGTGGTGACGGCGGACCTGGCGGCCCAGCCGAACAAGGCGGACGAGGACTGGTATCGGCTCGCGCCCCCCGCCCCCCGCGTGGCGGACGTCACCGTGTCCGGGTTGCCCGGCGGAGACATCACCCTGGAGGTCTATGACCGGGACCGCAACCGGCTGGCCTCCATCAACAGCGAGGGCGATGGCAAGCCGGAGCGCTTCCCCAACCTCTACGTGGAGGGTGAGCGCTGGCTGCGCGTGGCCCCCGCGCGCAAGGGCGTGGGTGGGGCCTACACCCTCACCGTGAAGATGCGCGCCGCGAACGACGGCGAGGAGCACGAGCCCAACGACAGGGCGGTGGACGCCATTGCCCTCCCCCTGGGCCAGACGGTGACGGCGTTCCTGGGCCACGCGGGCGACGAGGACTGGTACCGGGTGGAGCTGCCGGAGACCGCCGCGCCCACGAACGCGCCCGCGGCGAACGACGCGGACTCGGGGGCCGGGGGCACGGCGCCCCAGGGTGCCTCGGCTCCGGGTGAAGCGCCCGCGGAGGGAGCGACGCCGCCTCCGAGCCCCGGGCCTGGCGCGGCCACGGGGACGCCCGAGGAGGGCGAGGCTCCGCTGGAAGCGCCCCCCTCCCCCACGGGCACGTTCGGTGGGGGTGAGCCTCCCGCCGCGCCGGCTCCGGAGACGGGCGTGGCGCAGGTGACGGACGCGGGAGTGGCGGCGCCTCCGCCCGAGCCTCCCTCGGTGGCGCTGAAGATCGACCTGTCAGCGGTGGAGGGCGTGCGCCCGGAAATCTCGGTGCTGTCCGCGGCGGAGGCGCCCCTGTTCTCGCTGCGTGGCAAGGAGGGCGAGGCCCTGTCGCTGCGCAACATCGGGGTGCGTGCGACGGACCGGGTCGTCTACGTGGTGGTGAAGGGCGGCTGGACGGGGGCGGGCAAGGAAGCGCGCCGCACGTTCAACGCGGGCACGCCGTACACGCTGACCGTGACGCAGGAGGAGGCCGGGGCGAACGCGGAGCTGGAGCCGAATGACGAGCTCTACAAGGCCACGCCGCTGACGGCCGGTGGGTACCGAGAGGGGTTCCTGGCGCCCAAGGGAGACGTGGACCACTTCGTGCTGCGCACGACGGAGCCGGTGCTCGCGAAGGTGGAGCTGACCGGCGTGGAGCGCCTGGACCTGGTGTTGTCCATGGTGGAGCCGCCACAGGGTGACGGGCAGCAGGAGACGGTGCTCCTGCGAGCCAATGACGGCGCGCTGAAGGAGCCCGAGCGCCTCAACAACGTCGCGTGCAATGGCAGCTGCTATTTCCGCGTGGAGGGCGCGTCGCGCAAGGTGGAGGGCAAGTGGGTGAAGGACTTCGAGAACTCGGAGCAGCCCTACCGAATCACCGTCACCACGGTGCCGGACAACGGTGGTGAGGAGCGAGAGCCGAACAACACGGTGGAGCGCGCGCAGGAGCTGACGCTCGGCAAGGCGGTGCGCGGCACGGTGTTCCCGGTGAAGGACACGGACTACTACCGGGTGGACCTGTCGGACCGGCCGGTGCGCACGCCGCTCAGGGCGACGCTGCTGGGCATCCTGAAGGTCGACGTGGGCCTGTACCTGCACCGCGTGCAGCCGGATGGGAAGCTGTCGTTGGTGCAGACGGCGGACCGCGCCAAGGGAGACCAGCCGGAGAGCATCCGGTTCAGCGCGGAGCCCGGCGTCTACATCTTCGAGGTGCGTGACGCGAAGAACCGCGAGGCCAACTTCCAGGACTCGTACCAGCTCACCGTCGAAGAGGGCGAGTAGTCGAGGAGCGCGGAGCCATGTCGGCGGAAGGGATTCGAACCTTCGACCCCAAGCTTGGGAAGCTTGGGGTCTCCCGTTCGACGGAATCCAAGGAGTTTACTTGGTGACGCGGCCCGGTGCCCGTTACCCGGTGAAGGAGCGAATCCAGGGCACGTACGTGAGCACGTCGGTGAAGACCGTGTACGAGTCGCAGGAGTAGCCACGGCCCCAGCTCACGATGCCGCGCAGCACGCCGCCGGCGGCCAGCGGGCCCCCGCTGTCACCGTGGCAGCCCCCCTCGATGCCGTTGGCGTAGCCCACACAGAGCTCGAAGTTGGGGTAGAGATTGCGCAGCAGGTAGCCGTCGCAGGCGGAGACGGGGTTGTTGGGCAGGTTTGCGTACTTCAGGCTGTTGGACTGGCCGCTGCCCGCGAACGTATTCCCCCAACCGCTCGCGGTGAGGTAGGTCAGCGGCGCCGTGTCAGTCGGCAGCGCGAGCGGCAGCACCGCGTAGTTGAACGCCAACGGTGAGGACAGCAGGATGACCGCCACGTCGTGCACCGGCGCGTTGCCCGCGTAACCGAATGCCGGGTGGTACGCGTAGTTGACGATGGTCCGCGCCTGCTCGGTGGACTCGTAGGTGTTGATGATGTTGTCGCCCGCGACAACCACAATCGACTGGGGGCTCACGCCGACGACGCAGTGGGCCGCGGTGACAATCCAGTTCGCGTTGACGATGGTCCCACCGCAATAGTGACCGCCATTGACCAGCAGGCGGACCTGGTACGGGAACTGGTTCTGGTAGGCATAGGCGCCACCGATGATCTCCTGCTCCGCCTCACCCACGGCCGCGTTGGCCTCGGGAGCAGGAGTGACTTCGGCCGGAGGCGGAGTCTGCTGGGGGTCCTGCTGGGGCTCCACGGGCACGCCACAGCCGACGAGTCCCGCCGCGATGAACCCCGCGAACAACCTCTGCCGCTTCATGGTGTCTCCATTTCGGGCCATGGGCCCAGGAATGCCACGGAGGACAAGGCACACACTCACGTCGTGGCACCGCCCCGAGATGCACAAGCGGAACCGCCCTCCGCGGCGCGAGGTCTGTAAGGCAAGCCTGCCTTTGAGTGCAAGCTCTTGCAGGGGCGCGGGATTTTCGCCATGAGGGCGTCTGGATTCACACGCGATTGATTTGCCTTTTCCGCGAAACCAAGACGCGACATGTCGTCCAGCAAACCATTGCATGACTCCAGACGAAAATCGCATCCTGCGGCGCCTGATGGACGGCCGCGCGGTGTTGAGGCACAAGACAGCCAGCGGGCGCATTCCCGTCGGGTGCCCTCCGCCCGTCAGTCGGAATGGCCGCACGCGCCTCGGACAGCGTCGGCCAACTCACCCACGGGCGGCAGCAACCCATCCATAGCGTTGGCTGAGTCAGCAGGACGTTCGACTTCGACGTGCTCGCCTGCGTGAGGTGTGGAGGCAGGCAGCGGGTCTTGCCTTACGTGAAGGGGCCACCGGAGTGCGGGCGATTCTGGAGCACCTGGGCTTGCCCACGGCATGTGCGAGGTCGGCCCCGGAACGAGGTCCGTCCTCCGAAGGCATGTACCCCGGTGTCGTCACACGGCTGAGACATGCCGCGTCACGCTTGCGTCAGGCGCATGTGCTATCCCCCGGAATTCTTCACCTGGAGGAAACGCATGAATTTCCGCAATTTCGCACTCGCCTGTGCGCTGTCTCTCGGAGTCACGGCCTGTGGCAGCACGGCCCCCGACGAGTCGCCAGTCGTCCCTGTCGAGGAGACGGGTGTCTCCACCGCCGCGGCGACGGCCACCCGCATCTACGCGTACGAGCCCACCGGCACGCACGAACTCAGCTTCGAGACGCTGGGCACCTTCGAAACGCGCAACAACCGCCGCGTGCTCGTGATTCGAGGCACCACCAACCGCTACATCAGCGATGTCTTCAGCTTCGTGCCGGATGACGCCTTTGGCACGGCGAGCGTCATCAGCGAGCGGCGCTTCGAGGTGGTGCTGGAGGAGGGCCACGAGCTGAACACGATGCTCTCCGGCCTGCCGCTGCTGGTCTCCATCGACACCTTCACGGGCTCGCCGACGCGGTACTACGCGCAGATCATCCTCGCGCCCCGCTTCTTCGACTTCCGGGGGCCGAACTCCATCTCCGTCTTCGAGAACGTCGACCCGGTCTACGTGCGCAACACGGCCGGCACCGAGGCCCTGATGTACCGCGGCCGGGTGGACTCGGCGGCCACGTCGCTCACCGTCACCGCGCCGGACGGCGTGCCGACGGTCTCCCGCGTGGACGCGGACACCTTCAACCTGGACTGGCGCTACCCGGCCGTGCACCAGGCCGTGGACCCGCACACCATTCCCCTCACCTTCACCGCCGCGCTGTACACCGGCGCCGTGGTGGACGAGACGGCGCGCCTCGTGGTGCGAGTCACCGGGCTGGCCATCAGCACCAACGACGACCCGTACAACACGTGGCCGTCCCCCGCCTGCCAGCCGTCCGTCTACAACTGCTACCACTCGAAGCCCGCGGGCACGCTGGACTTCAGCTCGTGCGGTACCTACCGCCAGGTGCAGCGCTGCACGTACGCGAGCGCCTGCGAGGTGCTCCCTGGCCAGCCGATGTCGCTCACCGAAATTGGCTTCCCGCCCCCGGCGCCCGCCCTCCAGGCGCCCGCCTCCGACGCCTTGGCCACGACGTGGTACGGGTGGGTCGGCATCGACGCGTACAGCACCCCGGAGTGCCCGGCCACGCCGGTGACCATCCAGGCGGTGGTGGACCACCTCCACGAGACGACGCAGGTAGTGCCGCCGTTCGATTGGGGCGAGGCCACCGACCGCGCCGGCCTGGTGGTGGACAACTACTTCTTCGACGCGAGCAGCTCCCCGCTGCTGGCCGCCATCGACACGTTCGCGGGCGGTGGCCCCATCCAGGCGTGGTTCGCCTGGGAGGAACTCCCCTGCAACAACTGCCACAGTTACGCCGAGTACGGCGTCCTGTACTACCCGAACAGCGGCAAGGTCATCTCACTGAAGAGCTACCACGGCTACGACTGGTGATGAGCTCCCGCCCGGGCCGCCTCCAGTGGCCCGGGCAGGCCTCCTCCAGGGAGCCGCAGCGGCCTGCCTTTCCGCGCGAAGGCCCACCTGGAGGACGTCCGGTGAAGTCGCATCGTTTTCGTCCGCTGTGGGCTGTGAGGGAGGTGAGCCCGACGGTTCGTCACTCTTCCCACGCCCAAACGCATCCGTCAGTCGGTATCGCCGCGCGCGCCCCGGACAGCATCAGCCAGTTCACGTACGGGCGTCAGCAATCCATACATCTCGATGGGGGTGCGCGGGACGGCAATCACCTCCACCGTCAGGACGCCGTTCTCGATGGCGAAGGTCTCGAAGACGCGGGCCAGGTCCAGCAGGGGCCGCCGCATTCCCGCGCCGAGGAGGAAGGCGCGGGCCTTGGGAGTGACGTTCCTCAGGTCCAACGCGTTATCAAGGCTGGCATCTCCAATATCCTCGTCTTTCACGCCGAACAGTCTGAGGAACGTGTCGCCCAGCGTCTCGGGCCGGATGGTCACCTCGCGCGGAAAGCCATCACCCAGCCCGTGCCGGATGATGGTGACGATGTGGAAATGCCTGCCGAAGCCCCGGTGCTCGGTCTCCACGGTGATCGTCCGCCCGGCGTGGCGGCCCTTCATCTCCATCGTCCCCGCGGAGTACATGAACCCGGGCTTCGCGACGAAGGACCAGCCGCGAGTGTTCGCGAAGTCCTGCCAGGTCTTGAGTTGCTGCTTCCAGCGCTGCCAGCGGACGTAGCCGATGAGGCTCGCGACCCCAAGGCCGACGCCGAAGACGCTGGAAAAGATGCCCATGTGTATCCCGCTCATTCCCGTGAGCATCCCTGTTCTGCCCGTATCCGCCAACCCCTCCACACGCGCATCCCCCCGGACGGGACGCCGCGGGGCGACCCTCGATTCGAACGGAGAGCCCTGGGCTGTCATCCCGCGACGGCGCGCCTGATGGCGGGGCGCCGGGTCTGGCACACGACGTAGTCGACGAGCCGCGAATGTCTCTCAAGGAGCTTCATCGTGTTCGCCAGGTGAAGAATCGACGCCAGGACCAGGTCGGCGGCGGTGAAGGAGGCCCCGGCCACGAATTCCCTGCCGTCGAGCCGGGTGTCGATGACGGTGAGCACTTCATCAAGCCGGGCGAGCTGCTTCGAGAGGTCGGCCTGGTGTTCGTCGGGCAGTTGGGCGTTCCGGTACTGCTCCAGCACCAGGGGTTCGAGCGTCACCTCGGCGAACAGCAGCCATTGAAGGTAGGGACCGCGCTCGCTCGACGCCGGGGGTGGTGCCAGACGCTTCTCTGGAAATCGGTCGGCCAGGTAGAGGCAGATCGCCGGTGATTCGAACAAGGTGACGTCTCCATCCACCAGGACAGGGACCTCTCCGAATGGGTGCAACGCCAGATGGGCCGGTGTCCGGTTCTCCTGCTTCGACAGGTCGAGTTTGACGAGCTCGTAGGGGACTTCGAGTTCCTCGAGCAGCCATCGGGGACGCGTCGCCCGGGTCCGGGGCGCGAAGTAGAGCTTCATGTGAGCACTCCTGCGACGGGGTCATCGGGTGCCACCATGCGGTCCGGGCGACTGTTGGACAATGCGCTCGCATGCTGACTCTTTGTCAGGCTAGCCTTGACGATGATGATTTCACCGGCCGACATGGTTCTCTTCGCGGCAGTGGTTCGCGAAGGCAGCTTCAGCGGAGCCGCGCGGCAGCTCGGCATCACGAAGCAGACCACCAGTGAGCGAATCGGGAAGCTGGAGAAACAGCTCGGGGTGCGACTCCTGGAGCGGACCACTCGGCGGCTGCGCGTCACGGGTTCGGGAGCGGTGTACTTCGAGCGCTGTTCCGCCATCGCCGCGCAGATCGACGAGGCCAACAAAGAGGTACAGCAACAGCAGGTGGAGCCGGTCGGTCTGTTGCGGGTGTCCTCGCCGGTGCTCTACGGCCGCCGCTACCTGGCTCCGGTGGTCTCGAAGTTCCTCGGACGCTATCCCAAGGCACGGATTGAAGTGGTGCTGGCGGATCGCCGCATCAACCTCATCGAGGAGGGACTGGACCTCGCGATTCACATCGGACCACTCGACGACTCATCGCTCGTCTCGCGCAAGCTCGGAGAGGCGCCTGTCTACTGCGTCGCGAGCCCTGGGTATCTGTCGAAGCATGGAGTGCCGCGCGCCCAGGACCTCGCCTCCGCCCGATGCGTCGGCTTCAGCGCGTTCGAGACCTGGCAGGTCATGGGGGTGAAGTCGCGGATCGACCCGGTGCTGATTGTGAATGACCTGGAGGTCGCGTGTGAGGCGGCCCTGGCTGGAGTCGGAATCGCGCGCGTTCCGGCGATCCTCTGCCGAGATGCCGTGCGTGAGGGTCGACTGAAGGTCGTCTTCGGTCCCAAGCCAGCGATGGTGAGAAGCGTCTACGCCCTCTACCCGAGTCGGCTGAACCTCCCCGCGAGGGTCCGGCTCTTCGTGGATGCGATGGCGACCCTGGTCGAACCCATGTTGCCTCTGCACGGACCTTCGCGGCGAAAGCGCTCGTGATGGGGCGCGTCGAGTCGTCAGTGGGCGATCCATTCGCCTGCATAGATGAGCCCCCAGTCATGGGATGTACCGGACCTGGAGAAGGCTCATGGATACACGTCACCGGCATCGGAAGAGGCCAGCGCCGAGAATATTCCGGGCACGCCGCTGAATCATCCGATGCGCCTCACGACAGGCGCGGCGCAATCCCCCTCGCATCGAAATGACAAGCAAGCCCGTGTAGAATGACAAGGCTGTCCATTCCATACCGGGAGTACACACATGAAGCCGTCTGGAATCATGTCGGCGTTGTTCGTCGGTCTTTCACTCATCGGGTGTGGTGGAGCGGAGTTGGAGCCCACTCCCGTCATGCCGCCCGAGGAGGTGGCTACACATTCCCAGTTCGCGACCTGCATCGCGATCTGTAACGGCAATGCCCCCTCCGTGTCCTGCTCCGGCGCCACATGCTCCTCCACGAATGGCCAGGGCGTGACGTGTGATGGAGTGTTTACTGCCTGCGCTCCACCCTCCTGCTCGGGCCTCCCCGCATGCGGCGACTACGGGAACCAGCCCTGCTTGCGGAGGCAGGTGGGGACGACGATGGCGTGCTGCACAGCGTCCGGGCAAGACGCGCTGATATGTGGGCTCAGCTCCAACTCGCCCACGGGAGCCCGGTGGCTCTACTTCTGAGCGAGCCAAGCTGAAGAGCGGCCCGAGGCCCGGAAACACGAAGGCCGGTAGTCCCGAGTTTCCTCAAGAACTACCGGCCTTTACGAGTGAGCGGCGGAAGGGATTCGAACCCTCGACCCCGAGCTTGGGAAGCTCGTGCTCTACCAACTGAGCTACCACCGCGAACCAACGAGGCCGGATGTACCGCAGGCCCCAGCGAGCGTCAAGGACGTTGCCAGCGCCCTGCCCTCTGACGTGTCGCGGGCAACACCCTCCGCCCGGCCATGGGGACTCCGCCCCTCACGTGCCCCGTGGCGCGCCCCTCCCGCGGTACCGCGGACCCGCACACGCGGCGTGACCTCGCCGCCGCCGCCCGGCGGCTCGGACGGCGAGGAAGTCACCTCGCGAATCGCTCAACGCAATTCAGATACACATGTCTTCGGGAAACCCAGACGGCTCAGCCCCGGCACAGTCCACGTCGCATCCCTGAACGCAGGTACCGACAAACTGAGAAGTTCGGCTCCGGCTGTCCATGCCAGACAGGGTCATCCCGCACCCTTGAATCTGACACAGCAGGCCACGGCTCCGAGCCGGACACCCGGTTGGTAGGAATCACCCAGACGCACCAGGCCAAAAACAGCTCACATCCAGCCCCCCTCCGAGAGGTCGTCCCGCACCCGCGCGTCAAATACTGGGAGCCCCCACCACAACTACAATTAAACCAAATTTTTCATATATTTCGGATCATTTGCATTAAACTAGGAATACGTGTTTCCTCGCACGCCCAGTACCGCCCCGCACAGGGGCGGCTGACCCGCAGCGCAGGAGCACGACATGTCCGTAGGTGCATACCGAAGGCGACTGTTCCAGGCGGTGGTTTTCACGGCGACCCTCTCCGGGTCCACGGCGCTCGCAGTGGCGCCGGAGTCCGGCGGCGAGCGGCATTTCGATGCCCGTACCGCCTACAATGCGCAGGCGCGATTCGGCTTCTCGACGGTGCAGAAGGCACACGTCGCGGCGCTGCGCCAGGCCATCCCCGACCTTCTGGTGGAAGTGGACGAGTCGAGCGGCCTCGTCCGTTCGCTCACCAACCCCGTGGGCGCGCTCTCCGGTCCGAGCAGCGGTGACCCGATGGCCATCGCCCTGGACTTCGTCCAGAAGCACCACGAGGCGCTCGGCCTGGGTCTCAATGACCTGGCGAACCTCGAAGTCACCGACCGCGTCTTCTCCGACGTGAGCGGCGCCACGCACCTGTACCTGCGGCAGACGTTCAAGGGCCTGCCCGTGTACAACGCGCAGTTGCAGATCAACGTGGGCAAGGATGGCAGCGTCCTGGGCGTCCACAGCGACTTCCTGCCCTCCATCGAGTCCTCCATCTCCGGCGTGGAGCCGCGCCTGAGCGCTGGCGAGGCCGTCGCGGGCCTGGCCCGGCACCTGGGCGTGAGCCTGCCGAGCGCCCCGCGCTCCCTGAAGGCGGAGTCCGGAGTGAAGCGCCGCACGGGCGTGGAAGTGGATGGCCTGTCGCGCGAGCCCATCGTCGCGGAGCTGGCCGTGCTGCCCATGCGCCGGGGCGAGGCGCGCCTGGTGTGGCACTTCCAGGTCCACACCCTGGACTCGCAGCACGACTACGACGTGACGGTGGACGCCAGCTCCGGCGAGGTGTTGACGCGCCTTGACTGGGTGGCCGCGGATTCCTACCAGGTCTATCCGGTGCCGGTGGAGAGCCCCAATCACACCACGCCCCTTCCCCCCGCGGACGGCCGCACGACGGTGGCCAACCCCGCCAACGCCACGGCTTCACCCTACGGCTGGCACGACACCAACGGAGTCGCCGGCGCGGAGTACACGATTCCGCGCGGCAACAACGTGCACGCGTACGAGGACCGCGACGCCAACAACGCCCCGCCCACCACCGGCCAGCCGGACTGCGGCGCGGCGATCAACTGCGTCTTCCCCATCAACCTCTCCTCCGCTCCGTCCGCGTACATCCCCGCGGCCGTCACCAACCTGTTCTACTGGAACAACATCATCCACGACGTCCAGTACCAGTACGGCTTCAACGAAGTGGCCGGCAACTTCCAGCAGAACAACTACGGCCGCGGCGGCGCGGGCAACGACTACGTGCAGGCCGAAGCGCAGGACGGCAGCGGCACCAACAACGCCAACTTCTCCACGCCCGCGGACGGCAGCCGCCCGCGCATGCAGATGTACATCTGGACGGCGCCGACGCCGGACAAGGACGGCGACCTGGACAGCGGCATCATCGTCCACGAGTTCGGCCATGGCATCTCCAACCGCCTCGTCGGCGGCCCCAGCAACGTGTCGTGCCTCGGCAACCGGCAGCAGCCGGGCGAGGGCATCAGCGACTTCCTCTCGCTGTTCTACACGGCGCGCGTCGGTGACACGGCCAACAAGATTCGCGGCGTGGGCACCTACGCGCTGAACCAGGCCACCGACGGCAACGGCATCCGCACCCAGCCGTACACCCTGGACTCGACGCGCAACACCTGGACGTACGCGAGCATCAACGGCATGGCCGTTCCGCACGGCGTGGGCTCCGTGTTCACCCAGGCGATGTGGGAGGCCTACTGGGCCCTCGTCACGCAGTGGGGCTTCGACTCGAACCTCTACAACGCCAATGGCAACGCCGGTAACCAGCGCATGATGCTGTACTTCACCGAGGGCCTGAAGCGCACCGCTTGCAGCCCGACGTTCACCCAGGTGCGTGACGGCATCATCAGCGCCGCCACCACCCTGCACAACGGCGAGGACGTGTGCCGTCTGTGGAAGGCGTTCGCCGCCTTCGGCCTGGGCACCAACGCCGTCTCCGGCGGCTCGGCCAGCACCACGCCGACCAACGGCTTCGCGCTGCCCACCACCTGCCCCGCGACGTTCGACGGCGAGACGCGCCTGTAATTCCTGACACACCGACGCACCGGACCGGGGGCCTCTCTCACGAGGGGCCCCCGGTTTCTTTTTCGCGGCGGACGGCCGGGTGACACTCGCGGAGGCCTCGGGTGTTTCGTGGGGAGTTCCACACCCCTGGAGACATCCCCATGATTCCCACGCGCCTCATCGCGTGTCTGACCGGTGCGTTCGCACTGGGCGGACTGACCCAGTGCACCCCAGCGGCCCCGGAGCAGGACCCGGTCGACGGCACCCAGGGCACGGCTCCCGAGCTGGAAGAGGGCCAGGCCTCCCTTCATCACGGCGGCATGGGCAAGAGGCTGTTCAGCCAGGCCTTCCCGAACACCAACGGGCGCTCATGCGCCACGTGCCATGTGCACGAGGACAGCACGGCCCTGCGTCCCGAGCACGTCCGGGCCCTGTTCGCCTCGAATCCGGCGGACCCGCTGTTCAACCGCATTGACGCGGATGACCCGAACGCGGCGGTGCCCACCTACGAGCACCTCCAGAAGGGGCTCGTCCGCGTCGTCATCACCCTCCCCGCCAACATGGACGTCATCGACGTCCAGGGACACGTCGTCACGCCAGGCGACCGGAAGATTTCCGTCTGGCGAGGCGTCCCGAGCATCCAGGACCTCGCCCTCACCGGGCCGTTCTTCCAGCTCGACGGGCGCGAGTCGAACCTGGAGGACCAGGCCCAGGCCGCCATCACCAGTCACAGCGAGGGAGCCGCCGTGCCTCGCAACCAGCTCCGGCAGGTGGCGGACTTCCAGCGAGGGGAATTCACATCCGCCCGCGCGCGGTTCGTCTCGGACTTGAGCAACGCGGGAGTGCCGCTCGCGAGGATTCCCCTCCCCGAGGACTTCATGTGGCTCACGCCCCAGGAGCAACGAGGTCGCGAGGTCTTCAAGGTCGGCTGCGAGCCCTGCCATGGCGGCCCGACGCTGAGCCGGATATCAACGCCAGCCATGCGGGAGCTCGCCTCCCATTTCCCGGTGACGAAGGCCGATGGCAACGTCCTGTTCACCCACGTCCCCGGAGCGGGCCCCGTGCCCATGCAGGCGCCGCGCTCGCCGCCGGACATCCTGAACATCGGGTTCGCGAGCTTCTCCTACCTGGGACAGGTTGGCCTGTTCCCCGCGCTGTTCAACGCGGACCTCGAACTGCCGCGCTACCGGTTCCGCTTCTATACGGACGGCACACGCCAGCACCCGGTGACCGACCTTCCTCCCATCCCGGTGACGGCCAGCGGAGCGCCGTATGATCCAACTCCCGCGGTGGATGAGAGCGGAGCGCCCATCGTCGGCCCCAATCTCTTTCCTCAGTGGTTCTCCACGGACCCTGGCCGGGCGCTCATCACCGGCAACCCGCTGGACTTCGAGGCCTTCGACATCCCCACGCTGCGGGGCATCGCGCGGACGGCGCCCTACTACCACGACAACAGCAGCGGGAGTCTGGAGGACGTCGTGGACATCTACAGCCAGTTCGTCCTGCCCTTCACCGCGCCCCTGAACCTCCCACCCGTCCATCCACCGGAGACCCCGGGCGGACCTCCCGAGTCCCTCAATCCCACGCAGAAGCAGGACCTGCTGCGGTTCCTCCAACAGCTTTGAGCGGAAGATGACACGGTGCGGGGTACCCCGCACCGGCGCGCGGGCGGGCCTGCATCCCGCCTGACGCAACTTCTCTCCCCCACCCGTTGATAATTGGAAAAGTCCTATTTCCAGGGGGAGCGCCACATGTCCATTTCTTCCATCGGCCGAGATCTCATCGGAGGCATCACCCGGCGCCTCGGGGTGGACGGAGCCGAGCCGACGCGAGCGAAGACCGAGACGGCGTCTGGGACGGCCTCCGCTCCCGCGGCGCGCGCCCAGGTTCCAGGATGGGATGGCAGAGACAGCTTCGAGGCCTCCCGGACGACCGCGACGGCGACGCCAGAGCCCGGCGGCGCGACGCGGCCGGACCTCGCCCAGATTCAGCGCGACTTCCAGACGGCGGACGACTCGGTGGTGAGCTGGAGCCCGAAGGCGGGCGGCCTCATTCCCATCCCTTTCGCGCCTGAGTACGACGTCACCGCCACCGAGGGGCGGATGCTGGACGGGCTCGCGGCCTCGAACGGGCTGCTGGGTCTGAACACCTTCAACAACATCAAGGACCAGGCCCTGGAGACGTCCTCGCGTCTCTATCCGACCACGGGCACGCCTCCAGGCCATGTGCCGGAGGAGCGGGTGGGCGAGTGGCGGGGCCAGGACGGCCACCGCGACGCCTTCCGCCATGCCTACTGGAACGCGCTGATGACGCGTGAGTTCGGCGCCGAGTGGACGCAGCAGTTCGCCACCGCCCATGAGGGAATGCCTGGCAACCCGGCGGACCGCGAGGCGATGGACCTCTACAACAACCAGGTCGGCCGGCAGATTGCCCTGGACAACCCCAACGCGTCCCCCGAGGAGCTGGCCACGCTGGTCCAGCAGGCCGTGACGGACGGGAAGATGGTGCTGTTCGACCAGCGGGGCCAGTTGCAGTGGAGCGACCGCGTTCCAGTCAATCAGCACGGCCTGTCGAATCTCGTCCCAGGCACGGGAGGGCAGCCGGTGCCTGGTGGAGATGTGTACGCCGACCCCTACTGATAGGTGACAGGCACGCGGAGGATGAGGAACATGCGGCGCTGGACGTGGCTTTGCGCCGCGTTGCTCCTGCTCACAGGCCTGGGGGTCTACATGATGTCCACATCGCGGAAGGGTGCCTTCGATTCGGAGCAGTGGAAGGCACAGCGGGGCAGTGGCGCGGACAAGAATCCGCGCGTCGGCATGGTCGTCGAACTCAAGCAGAAGCACCTGCGCGAGGGCATGAGCCGCGACGACGTGCACACGTTGCTCGGAGAGCCGGAGCAGCGGCGAGGGACCAGCGAGGTGTATGAGCTGGGCGTGTCGCCCGTCGGCGTCTCCTACGAGTCCTTCGTCATCGACTATGACGCCCAGGGCCGCGTCACGCAGTACCGCGTCACCCGGAGTTGAGGCGCATCAGCGCGCGTGCGAAATTGGCGATGCATCACGACCAAGGAGCGCACGTGCGAAGACTTGTCGGAATGGTTCTGGCCGTCGGACTGCTGGTGGGTTGTGGCGTCAACGAAGAGGACGCGGGCCTCCAATCCCCACCGGTGAGCGACCCCCAGGGCGACGTCGAGGCGATGGCCTGTAACGACTGCGGTTGGCTCTGGGTGCGGTGTATGTCGCGCGCCCAGACTCCCGAGGCCGAGCAGGAATGTGACGCCTCGCGCCTGCTCTGCGAGGAAACGTTCTGTCCTTGTCCCGGACTGGGCTGCCCCAGCGGCTCATAGGGGTTTCCGCGTCGCACGTTTGTCCCGCTGGGCAGTATCAGCCCCATTGCCTATCCATTCTCCCCTCAGCCTTTTCCGAGGGGGGAGTACATGCAGGGACTGTCGACACTGGACTCCGAAGCGCGGGCCGCGGTTCGCTCCGCTGTGTTGAGAATGCGAACAGTCGCGGACTGTGTCGTCACCCCGCATCCCCGCAATGAGCAGAAGGCCCCGGGAGGCTTCCTGATACATGTGGCCTCCCGGGGGCCGCTGACCGAACAGGCGGTCATCGAGCACATCCGCGCCACGTGTCCCCCGCAGGTTGGCCCGCTGCACGTGGTCCTGGTCCATGCCATCCCACCTTCGCGCCAGTTCCTCTCGCGGGAGGACTCCGGCCTCGCGGTGCTCGACGACACCCTGGTCGACACCTGCCAGCGGGTGGTCGACGGTTTGCTGGGCTCCGGCCAGTTCCAGGTGTCCGTCGCGGATGCGGGCCACACGCCCGAAGCCCTGAGGCTCCGACGCGCCCCAGCCGATGCGCCGACGTCCGACACCCTCACCGACCCGGCCGCTTCGATGGCTCGAGGACATTCGGCTGCGGCTCCCGCGCGACTGGCCATCGCCGATGGTGGCCCGGCCCGCTCGGGAGCGGAGCAGACGCTGACCGATGTCCTCCTCGCGGCCGTCGAGCGCAGCCCGGAACAGCGAATCATCCATGTCGAGGCGGACGGCGTCGAGCGGACCGACACCTACCGCGACCTGCTCTCGCGGGCCCTGCGCGTCGCGGGCGGACTGCGGAGCGCGGGGCTAAGACCTGGCCAGGCGGTGCTGTTCCAACTGCCGGGGACTCGCGACTTCATCACCGCGTTGTGGGGCACCCTCCTCGCGGGCCTGGTTCCCGCCCCCGTGGCGACTCCGGCCGAGTACGCCGAGGGAATTCCAGGCGTGAGCAAACTCCTGGCAGCCTGGCAGGCACTGCACGAGCCCTGCATCCTCACGGATTCATCCAGGCTCGCGTCGCTCCACGCGTTCGCCGCGAACAACGGCCACACGGTGACGGCGGCCTCCGTCGACGACCTCATCCGCCACGAGCCGGTGGCGCCCTATCGCGACGCATCTCCCGATGACGTCACCCTGCTGCTGTTCACCTCGGGCAGCACGGGCACGCCCAAGACGGTGCCCTTGCGCCATCAGTCCATCCTCACCGAGGCCCGTGGCTCCGCATGGGTGAAGCGCACGGGGCCTGAAGACGTGTCCTTCAGCTGGATGCCGCTGGAGCACGGCGGCAGCATCGCGATGATGCACATGGGGAACCTGCTCTCCTCCTGCACGGAGGTCCATGTCCCCATGCAGCTCATCCTTGGTGAGCCCCTGCGCTGGCTCGGCTGGATGGAGCGCCATGGCGCCACCCTGAGCTGGGCACCTCACTTCGCCTTCGGCCTGATTGTCGGAGAGCTGGGCCGCCAGAAGAGCGCGCGCCGATGGGACCTCTCCCGGGTCCGGATCCTGATCAACGGTGGAGAAGCCATCTCCTCCAGGACCGCCCGGGAGTTCCTGCGCGCCCTGGCGCCCCACGGCCTGCGCGACACCGCGATGTGGCCGGCCTGGGGCATGTCGGAGACGTCGTCGGGCGTCACCTACTCCACCGAGTTCAACCTCTCCACCACGTCCGACGACGACGCCGTCGTGTCGCTCGGGCAGCCCATCCCCGGCGTGCGACTGCGCATCGTCGACGACACGGACCGCGTGCTCCCGGAGGGCGAGGTCGGCTCCCTCGAGATACAAGGGCCCTCGGTGCTGCGAGGCTATGTCGACAACGACGCCGCCAACCGCGAGTCCTTCACCGCCGATGGCTGGTTCCGCACTGGCGATCGCGCCTTCCTCCGCGAGGGCCGCCTCACGCTGACGGGCCGCACCCGCGACACCATCATCATCAACGGCGCCAACCACTTCGGCCACGAGATTGAAGCCACCGTCGAGGAGCTGCCCTTCATCGACCGCTCGTACACTGCGGCCTGCGCGGTCCGCCCGAATGGGGCATCGACGGATCAGCTCGCCCTCTTCTTCCACCTGCTGCCGGGGACGAACGAGCAGGAGGCCTCGCGAAGGATTCGCGCCGCGGTGGCCAGGGGCCATGGCGTCAATCCCGACCATCTCGTCGCCGTCGACAGGGAGGACATTCCCAAGACGGACCTCGGCAAGATTCAGCGAACGCTCCTCGCCAGTCGATACGCGGCGAAGCTCGCGTCAGCGGAGCCACGGGCGGACGCGAACCATCGCCTGCCCGCGTGGTTCTACCGGCGCGCCTGGCATGCCGCGCCCCTCGACGCCGACCCGCACGGCGAGGAGCGGAGCGCGACGGTCCTCCTCATCGAGGGCGACCCCCATCTCGGGGAAGCCCTTCGCCAGGAGCTGGACGGTCGCGAACAGCCCCATGTCACCGTCGTCCCGGCGTCGACGCCCGGGCTCGTTCGCGAGAGCCCTCGCGTCTACCGACTGGACACTGAGAACCCGAGCCACCTCCTCCAGTTCCTCACGGAGCTGCGCGAGGCCGGGCTGCTGCCTCGACACATCCTCCACCTCGCCGCGCCCTCCCCGGTGGGAGTCCCGGAGTCCTTCGAGGCACAGCGCGAGGCGTGTCTCCGCGCTTGTGGCTGGCTCGTCCCGCTGCTGCGGGCACTCGACGCCTCGCGCCCCGAGCAGGTCCTGCTGCGAGTCATCGCCACTCATGGACAGCGCGTCCTCGCTGACGACCCGGTCGCCGTGCACCACGCTCCCGTTCGCGGTCTGCTGGCCACCGCCCAGCTCGAGCTGCCCTGGTTGCGCGCGAGCCACCTGGACCTTCCAACCGGAGCCCCCGACGCCAACGCGCGCCGCATCCTGTCCGAGGTGGATGCGCTCTGCGTCGAGCCCGGGGTCGCCTGGAGGGACGACGGTCGCCATGTCCTCCGGATGGAGCCCACCCATCCCGGGGGCGCGCTCATCGACGCCCCTGGGTTCGAAAGAGGAGGCCTCTTCGTCCTCACGGGAGGGCTCGGCCATCTGGGACGGCTCGTCGCGGAATGGCTCGTCACCCGGTACGACGCCCGCGTGCTGCTGCTCGGTCGCACCCCCGAGGCGTCCCTGCACGAAGCGTCGCGGACAGCGCTCGCGTCGCTGCGCGAGCAGGGCGAAGTGCTGTATCGATCCCTCGACGTCGGGGACTCGGACGCCGTCCGGCTCGCCGTCGAGCACGCGGAGGCGCGGTGGTCGCGTCCCGTGGACAGGATGCTGCACCTGGCGGGGACCTACGAGGAGAAGCCCCTCCTCGAGATGACTCGCGAGGACCTGGCCAACGCGCTGGCCCCGAAGCTCGCGGGCGCATGGAGCCTGTGGCGGCTCGTGAAGCACAGGCCCGGCTGTCGCCTCATCCTGTTCTCCTCCGCCGTCGGCGCGGTCGGCGGCGCGCTCCAGGGCGCCCATTCCGCCTGCAATGCCGCGCTCGACGCCTTCGCCGAGCAGTGTCATGCCGAGAGCCGCCACGCGGCGCTTCCTCCTGCCTGTCACAGCATCGGTTGGAGCTACTGGCGCGGTGAGCGCACCGCCGACCTGGAGGTGACGGGCCAGGCCGTGGCGCGCGGCCACGCGCTCATGGAACCCGCGCAGGCGCTGGAGTCGCTGCCCATCGCCGCCGCTTCGTCGGATGCCGTCAGCTGGGTCGGAGTCCTCCCGGGCGGACATCACCTTCGCTCACGACTTGCCGGGCCTCCCCGCGCCGTGCGTCGCGTCTTCGCCCGAGGCCCAGCGCCGTCCCTCGATGCCGCGAGAGGCGCGCTCGCGCGGATTCGCGTCGTGGATGTGTCGGGGCTCCCCGTGGCGATGACCGTGGCCGAGACCACCGACATCATCGCCCCGGCGACCAACACCACGGACTCGGTCCGAAGGGTGCGTCGTCTCTTCGCCGAGGTCCTCGGCCAGCCCGACATCGGCGCCGACGACGACTTCTTCGACGCCGGAGGCAATTCCATCCAGCTCGCCCGACTGCACCGGGCCCTGGAGACGGACCTCCAACGCGAGGTCCGTTGGGCCGACGTGCTGCGCTGCCGCACCGCCAACGCCATCGCGCGCCTCCTCACGGGCGAGGAGGCAACGGAGACGAAGTACCTGACCTTCCAGGGCATCCGCTACGCCTACCGCGTCGTGCCGGGTCCCGAGCAGCCCCTCATCGACTCACCGCTGCTCATCATCAGCGGCGCCTTCCAGGACATGTATGCACTGCCGAAGCTCGAGCATCTGCTGCACCCGCTTGGCACGCTCATCATGGCCGACCTCCCCGGTTCCGGCGCGGCGGATGACCTGTCGTCGGAGCTCGGCTTCGACTTCCTCGCGGACTGCCTGGAGCACCTGAGAGTCCATCTCGGCGTGCCCCGGCTCAACGTCATGGGCATCTCATACGGGGGCTCGACCGCCTACGAGTTCGCGCATCGCTACCCGGAGAGCGTGGACCGCCTCGTCCTCGTGGGAGCCGCATTGGAGCTGCCACGGGACTCCGCCGCCCGGGTCGACGTCCGCGCCGAGCAGATTCTGGAGGGACAGCTCGACGCCTTCGTCCAGGGCCTGGTCCGAGCCACCATGAATCAGGACCCGCGCAACCACGTCCGTGAAGCGGAAGCCACCCGGGTGCTGGTGGAGAAGGCCTTCTATGCGGTCACTCCGCGCGAGGCGAACCGATACGGCGCCGTCCAGAACCGGCTGATCGCCAAGGCTCGAGACCCCAGGCTCCACATCCTGGATCGCCCCACGCTTGTCTTCACCGGCGAGTTCGACCCGCTCACGCCGCCGGAGCACGTGCGAAACCTGGCGGAGACGATTCCCGGGGCGCTGTTCACCACCATCCGCGAAGCCGACCATCTGGTCCTCATGGAGCGGCCTGAGGAGATGGCCGACCTCGTCAGCCGATTCCTCCAGGACCACGACCTCTTCCAGCTCGACTACATCTCCGCCATCGAGTGCCCCACCTCCCGGAATGGTGACGAGGTCGAGACCGTGCCACTCGAATCCTCCCGAAAGGATTTCCACGACGGCGCATCTGCTTGACGTGTCTTCACCCGAGACAGACGACCACGGACGCGGTGATACTCGACCGCGCGGTCTCCCGGGACTCCCCGGGGCGCTTCACACCTACGGCTGACATTGAAACAGGCATCTGAGACTAAAAACGTCACAGCGAGTTCTGTCTTCACTTGAGGTGCCGTCTGTCATATTGGGCCGCCGGGCGCTCCCACGAGCGCTCCATCCCAATCAACCGACAGAGGTCTTCATGAAGACGATGGCTGGAATTTTCGTGGTGTTCGCGCTGGTCCTGACGGGTTGTGAGCCCGCCCCCTCCGAGGCGCAGACGCAGGCAGTCGAGGCCACGCCCTCCGAGGAGACGGGCCAGCAGGAGTCGTCGCTCGCGAGTGGCGACTGCACGGTGAGCTTGAAGTGCGCGAACGGCGCGACGGCGTCCTGCAGTGGCACGCTCAGGCGGTGCTCCATCGATGACACCGGAGCCGATCGGGTGTGGTGCGACGACGTCGCCTATAACTGTTTCATCACCATCCCCACCTGTGGTTGTGGTCGGGACAACTGCTGCTCGGAGGTCTGCCTCCAGGACCCGGACTGCGGCTCGTGTGTTCCTGGCCGGACCTGCACGTCGAACTCCCAGTGCGGAGGCACCATGGCGGGCCGGTGCAACACCGTCACGAACAAGTGCTCCTGCATCATCGGCGTGGACGGCGAGCGCGCGGACTGAGCCGGTCAGCACGGTGCCCTCCTGAATTCAGGAGGGCACCGCCCAGCAATTCCCAAGCCATCGTGAACACCTCGGATGGGCTTGTTGCGTGACGGCCTTTGTAACCTCTCATGTCACAGCTCGGGTGGGATTGTGACCTCCGGCGATACACGTCAGACGGGGTGCCTAGGGTTCGCGTCACCATGAGGGCAGCAAAGCCATCCATGGATTGACGGCCCATGTGGGCCACACGCATGAGGGGTTGTATCAATGAAGAAGCGAGTGATGGGCCTGGGAGTGGTTCTGGCGGTCCTTGGTGCTGGCGGCACGGCCTGGGCAGGTTACCGGGACAGCATTCCTGTCGTCCTCGACAGCGCGAATCGCACCTTCTACGCCAGCATGGGAGGAGCGCGGAACGCCACCGACTCCTGGTCGTTCGTCGAAATCGTGTTCGAGAGTAACAGCGTGGTCGGCGAGCGCGCGCTGGTCGCCGCCCGGAACTCCTCGGCACAGATGGGCGTCTGCATCACGTCGTCCGCCGCCCACCTGGCGGCGCTGAGGACCATCACGGAGGACGGGTATCTTCGCGTGTCCTGGGATGCGAGTAACAACTGCACCTCCGTCGAGGTGCGTGCGACGTCCTATCTGGACATGAGGACTCCGTAGTCGTCACCGGTCCGTCGCGCCTCCCGCACGCCACGGGGAGGCGCGACGGGCGTTCGCGGGTGGGGCGCCTTCACCGACCCAGAGGTTTTCATGAGCATCCGTTCGACTGTCTTGTCTCGCGTTGGCATCCCGCTCCTGGCGGCGTTGGCGGGCTTCGGCTTCGCCCAGGCCTTGACTCCGAATCCAGTGAACGGGGAGTTGATGAGGCGGCTCGAGCGGCAGGACGCGCGGATGGAGGCGCTGGCACGCAGGCTGGAGACTCAGGCGGCGAGCCCGCCTGTCGCTCCCGGCCCCAGGGCCATGGTGGGCATGGACCTCACGGGGCTTCGAGGAGAGCTCCGCGAACTGCTGCGGGAAGAGCTGCGCACGGCGATGGCCTCTGTCGCCGACGGTCCGGTCCCAGAGAAGGCGCCGACGCCACCACCGCCCACGTCGGAGAACGTGGCCGCGTTCGAGAAGGTCGACCGGATGGTGGAGGACAGCCTTGCCTCCGGAAGCTGGGGCCGCGCACAGATTCAGGAGCTGCGGATGTTTCGGGGGCAGATGACGGATGCGCAGTACATGGAGCTGGTGCGCAAGCTGCTGACGGCCATCAACAGCCAGCAGCTTCGGGTCGAGGAGCGCGGTTCGCCCATCTGACGGCCGCGCTGGAACATCGCGGTCGACGCATGGGCCCCTTGAGCCTCAACACCACTTGGCCTGGCGTGGCCTTCCGTCTCCGCGCTCGACCACGCACACCGATTCAATCCAGAGCACTTGCCATCTCTATCTGGTACTGCTCGATTTGCGTCGACGACGGACTCCAACGAAAGGAGCCCAGCGCCAGGAGGGCTCCGCATGCGGTCACTTCCCCTATTGCTAGGAGTCTGTGGCGGTAACGGATTGAGGGGCGAGAGCGGACGAGGCAGGAGGCCCGCCGCTCGATTGCGGCGGATGGTTACTGCCCAGCCGTCGCGCGGAAGAGCTTGAGGAGGTTGTGGGTGGCGCAGATGAGCGCCCACTCCTCCCGGGCCGCATTCAAGCCTCGTCGCAGCAGGGCACGGATGCCGCGTGCCTCTTTGATTTGTCCGAAGACGGGCTCCACAATCGCCTTGCGCATTCGATACACCTCTTTGCCTCGCGTCGTCGCCAGCTTCCGGGCCATCCGCTCCTTCGGGGTGAGTCCCGCGGGCGGACGGCCTCTGACTTTCGGTGGCGCGTCCCCATGCTTCTGGCGGCCGGTAGCGAGGTATGGCTCGACGCCCACCGACTCCAGCCAGTGGACATTCTTCGCGGAGAAGTAGCCCGCGTCCGCGCTCAGCTTTCGAGGCACCGCT